>NZ_DAIUCO010000017.1:0-37329 GCF_036846085.1 Noviherbaspirillum sp.
AGATGCGGTGGTCCATGACGAAGTAGATCGGCCGCGGGCTGGCCGCCATCAGCAGTACCGCATCGACGAAACTGACGTGGTTGCAGACGAGGATGGCCGGGCCCTCGAGCGGAATGTTCTGGTCACCCCTTACCTTGAAGCGGTACACGATGTGCGACATCACCCAGGCGACGAAGCGCAGCAGGTACTCCGGCACCAACAGGAAGATGTAGGAGGCCACCAGCGCATTGGCCAGTCCCACGATCAGGAAGATTTCCGGAATGCTCATGCCCATCTGCAGCAGCGCGCCGGCGATGATGGAGCTGGCGATCATGAACAGGGCGTTGAGGATGTTGTTGGCCGCGATGATGCGCGCGCGATGGGTCGGCTTTGAGCGAAGCTGGATCAGCGCATACATCGGCACGCTGTAGAGGCCGGCGAACAGGCTCAGCAGCATCAGGTCCGCCATCAGGCGCCAGTGATAGGGCTGGGCAAGGAATTCACCCAGCGTCAGCAGGTCGGCGGGCGGCAGGCCGCGCGAGGCGAAATACAGGTCGATCGCGAACACGCTCATGCCGATCGCGCCCATCGGCACCAGGCCGATTTCTACATGGCGGCGGCTCAGCACTTCGCACAGCAGCGAGCCGGTGCCGATGCCGATCGAGAACACGACCAGCAGCAGGGAAGCCACCTGTTCGTCGCCGTGCAGCACATCGCGGGCGAAGCTCGGGAACTGGCTCAGGAAGACGGCGCCGAAGAACCACATCCAGCTGATTCCGAGCAGCGAACGGAACACGACGAGATCGCCATGCGCCATTTTCAGGTTGCGCCATGTCTCGCTGACCGGGTTCCAGTTGATCTTCAGGCCGGGATCGGTGGCCGGCGCGGCGGGAATGTATTGCGCCACCGCGCGGCCGAGGATGGCCAGCGCAACGCAGGCGATCGCCACCTGCATATGGCCGATTTCCGGTATCGCCACCAGCAGGCCGCCGGCGATGTTGCCGAGCAGGATGGCGACGAAGGTGCCCATCTCGACCATGCCGTTGCCGCCGGTCAGTTCGCGTTCGCTCAGCGCCTGCGGGAGATAGGCGAATTTCACCGGGCCGAACAGGGTGGAATGCAGGCCCATGAGGAAGGTGCATGCCAGCAGGACGGCGACCTGGTCGTTCAGGAAGCCGTAGGCGGCGATCGCCATGATGCCGATTTCGAGGTTTTTCACGAATCGGATGATGCGGGTCTTGTCGTACTTGTCGGTGATCTGGCCGCTCGTCGCCGAAAACAGCAGGAAGGGCAGGATGAACAGCGCGCCGATCACCAGGCCGGCCATCGCCGGCGGCAGCCACTCGACCTGGAGCTGGTAGGTCACCATCACGGTAAAGGCAAACTTGAACAGATTGTCGTTGGCGGCGCCGGAGAACTGGGTCCAGAAGAAGGGGGCGAACCGCCGCTGTGCCAGCAGGGAAAACTGGTTGGGATGGGCGTCTATTTCCGGTCCGGCGTGTGGTTGTACGGACGCCGGTTGATCACCCGCGATGGTCTGTTTCATCATCTACTCTCCACGAAGAAGTGCACAAATATACACGGACGGAAAGTGGGACCGAAAAAAATCGGTACCATCGTCGTATCCTTCCAATAATGACAATGACAAACGACTATCCATGACTACCACCGCCCATCTCGTCGCCGCCCTCAAGGATGAACTGAAAGCTGCGCGCATGACCTACGCCGACCTGGCACGCAAGCTCGGCATGTCCGAATCCAGCGTCAAGCGCATGCTGGCCAAGGCCGATATGCCGCTGTCGCGGGTCGATGCGATCTGCAGCGCGCTGAAGATCGACTTTGCCGAACTGGCGCGCCGCATCGCCGACGCCCAGCCCTTGCTGGCCGAATTGACGCTGGCCCAGGAAAAAGCCGTGGTGGCGGACAAGAAGCTGCTGCTGGTGGCCATCTGCGTGCTCAGCCAATGGACCATGGAACAGATCACCGCCCAATACCGGCTGACCGACGCGGAGGCCGTCAAGTACCTGCTGCAACTCGACCGGATCGGCATCATCGAACTGCGGCCGCTGAACCGGTACCGGCTCAAGCTCGCGAAAACCTTCCGCTGGCGTCCGCACGGCCCGGTGATGGACTTCTTCCGTGAACATGCCCTGCTGGATTATTTCGCAGGGGGGTTTGACAAGGAAGGCGAATCGCTGATGCTGGTGCATGGGTCGATCGGCAAGAGCCTTGCTCCAGCCTTCGTTGAACGCCTGCAGCGCGTCGCCCAGGATTTTGCGCAGCAGCATCAGACCGACCAGAAACTGCCCAGCCAGCATCGGGAAGGCTATACCTTGCTGCTGGCGATGCGGTCGTGGGAATTCGAGGCTTTCGTGCGATTCCGACGCTGACGCGCGTAGCGGCGTCATGTCAATCCGCAATCAGGAGCGGTGCCGGCCTGCGCCTGCGGCGCACCCTGGGGCGCATTGCGTTCAGCAGGACCACACCCGCCATGCCTGCAGCGAGATGCTTCAGCGTATGGCCGGAGACGAGATGCTGCGTCATGTCCCAGAAGAAGTGATCGCCGATCTCGAAGAACTTTGCCAATACATACCAGCCGACCAGCCCCCACCATGGAAACGGGTCGTCGGCGTCATGGGTCAGCAGCAGCCCGACGACCAGTCCCACCACGCCGCCGAACTGCAGCACCAGGTACAGGGCAAGGCTGCCGTTCACGATCGATAGCGCCAGGCCCGCGATGCCGGCGAGCAGGCCGACGGCCATGCCGACCATGCCCATGCGAATGGAAATGCGTTGCCCAAGGAAGGTGCCGATGACGCCGGCGAATGCAATCACCATCGGCAGGCGGTCAAAGAGGATGGTGTGCGAGTCGGGCGACCAGTGGTAGTAGGAGGATCCGATTCCCGTCAGCACAAGGCCGGTGAAGAATACGGCCAGCGGCATCGTTACCTTGCGCGTTGCCGCCGCGGCATTCCGCATTTGCATGCGCAGCAGGCCGAGCAGTCCAACTGCCACGAAGACGATGTTCGACAGGACATCTGCGGCATGCGGAATGCCCAGCCATTCGCGGTGGTCAGCGAAGCGATGGTACTCCTCGGGTTGCCCGATATGCGGCAACAGCAGGCCGATGAAGATGAGCGCGCCGATGAAGAGCAGCGCGTATTTTTCGGTTGGTGACAGATCCTGCGGCATATTCTTCTTCCCTTGGTTGGTTCGGAGGGAAGTATAGAAATATGCGACAGGAATTCCATGGTGCCGCTTGAAAGTAGCGTTATATGCTACCTTGCGCTGCAGATTGCAATGCGATTTGCATGCTCGTTGCCTCTTCAGCTTCGCGCTGTCCGTTTCAGCACGCGCATCAGTCCGCCGAGCACCGGCAGTTTTTCATACAGTTCCTCCGCGGCATCCCAGTAATCGCGATGGGAGGCAATGCGGCCGTCCTCGGCGAAGCGCAGATGGGATGCGCCGCGGATGCATTGCTCCGTCGACGAATAGCGTTTCATCCGGAATACGAAATCCCAGGTGATGAACGCGTCGTCGCCCTGGCACACGCTTTTGGTGACGACGAAGCGGGGCGCATTCACCTGCGTGAACATATGCCGGAACACCTGGGTGATGGCGGCAAGTCCGCGCACCTCGTTGAACGGGTCCTTGAAGAAGGCGTCATCGGTATAGATGTCACCGATCCGCTCCACGGTATCAAGCGAGATCGATTCGAAGTACTGCACCACCTTTTGCAGATCGCCATCGTGGCTCATAGTCCGGTCACCTTGTGAATCAGCCAGAAATACATTGGATACGGCAGCAGCCGGGCGAAGCGCAGCCAGTTCGTGAAGCGTCTGGGAAAGTGGATGTGGAAGCTGCCCCGCTCAATGCCCTCCACCAGGCGCTGCGCGGCGGCCGGCGCGGTCATCAGCGCCGGCATCGGGAAGTCGTTGTTGGCGGTCAGCGGCGTTTCGACAAAACCCGGATTGATCAGGTAGACGCCGATGCCTCGAGGCCGCAGATCCAGGTAGAGGGATTCCGCCAGGTTGATCAGCGCCGCCTTGGTCGGGCCGTAGATGAGCGCTTTCGGCAGGCCGCTGTAGCCGGCCACCGATGCGACGATCCCGATGCCGCCGCTGCGTTGGCCGATCAGGGCCGGCAGCGAAGCGTCGAGACAGTTAAGCACGCCGCGCATATTGAGGTCGACAAGCTGATTGGCGTGCACGAGCGAAAAGCTGTCCGCCCGCATTTCGTTGTAGCCGCCGGCGACGACCAGCACCAGGTCGATGCCTTCCCACTGGGCCAGGATCAGGTCCCGGGCGGCGATCACGCTGACATGATCGGTGATGTCCAGCGGGGCCACCAGCGCCTCGGGCTGGCTGCCCGCGACGCAGATCAGGGTGTTTCGCTTGCGTGCCGACAGGGCCACCTTCGCGCCGCGCGACAGCAGCAACCGTGCCGTCTCCGCACCGATGCCGGTGGACGCGCCGATCACCCATACCCGCTTGCCGGTCCAGTCCGTGATGGTCGGATTCATGGCCGCCTGCTGAAAGAAAGGAGCACCTCGCCGAGGCGGAAACCGTACTTGCTCATCGTCGCGCGGTTGAGCATGACCGTATCGTTCATCAGGAACATCCAGTCGTCGAAATCAACGTGATACACCCTGCCGTCCACCGGCAGCGCAAGCACATACTGCCAGCGCAACGCATTGCCGGCGACGCTTCCCACCGCTTCGCCGATGACGTCGTCGGCCGTCCCGATGAAACGGTCGGGTGCCACTTTGCGCAATGTCCATACCCGGCGCTGCGTGCTGCCGTCGGAATAGGTGAAGGCCTCGTCCAGCGTGCCGATGTCGCCCTTCCATTCGCATCGCATCACCACGGTGAATCGCTTGACGACCTTCCCGGAGCGGTCCTGGAATACCCCGGCAGCGTCGACTGTTCCGTTGAAGTACTTTTGCAGGTCAAGCGACGGCTTTTCGTTCGCGTAGTCGGACGGCTCGACGGTGGCGCAGGCACCGAGCAGGGCGATACAGGCAGCGAGCAGCGCCGCTTTCAGCATCGACGCAGTTTTGTTGCGAAACATAATGTTCTCCAGTTAAAGATTCTTCAGCGGCGCGCGCCACAGCACCGCAGCCGCCGCGAGCTTGAGACCGCAGGGCAGCAGCGCATACGCAACGCCGAGCGCCGCCATCCCATCGGGCGAGCTGTTTCCCGGCACATAGCCGAGGCGTGCCAGCAATGGCAGCGTGATGCCGGCAGCCAGTGCAAGATTCATCTTGGTCGCCCAGTTCCACGCGCCGAAATACGCGCCTTCCCTCTGTCCGCTGTGGCCTGCATGGCCGATCACGGCCGCGAGCAGGGCGGGCGGCAATGCGAGATCGGCGCCGAGCGCAAATCCCGACATCACGCAGATGACGCCGAAGGCGGTTGCCTCGCCCGCCGACAAGCCGTAGGTCCAGACGAACGCGGCGACCGAAAGCAGCATCGAGAACAGCCATGCGTTCGCCTCGCCGAAGCGCCGCGCCAGAGCCACCCATAGGGGCATCGAGGCCGCCGCCGCGATGAAATACAGCACCAGGAACAATCCTGCCTGTGCCGGCAACTGCAGTCTGTCCTTCGCAAAGAACATGAACAGGGTGGCCGGGATGGCCGCCGCGATGCCGTTGACGGCAAATGCGGCGAACAGCCAGCGGAACTGCCGGTTGCGGAACGGCTCGGCGAGGGAAGCGAATCCTGGCGGCGGAACAGCGACCGTCACCGGCCGCGCGGCGAACAGAAGCAGCACCGCAGCGCCCGCCACCAGCGCCAGGACGAACACGCCAGACAACCATTCCAGTCCCAGCCATACCGGCAGCACCGCCGCCACCACCACGCCGATCAGCCCGCACGCTTCCCGGCTCGCGCTGAGGCGCGACCGTTCCGATGGTTGCTGCGTCAGTGCCGCGCCCCAGCTCTGGTATGCGATGGTGGCGACGCTGAAGCCGAAATAGACCGTCATCAATGCGGCGACGAACCATGCCAGGGGAAAGCTGGCCGCCTGCGCGGGGGGATGGAACAGGGCGATGAAACCGGCGCACAGGGCTGGCAGCGACAACAGTATGAACCGGCCGTAACCGCCCAGCCTTGCCTGACGGGCTGGCGTCTTCGCGCCGTCGATCCACAACCCGATGGCCGGGTCGATCAGCGCATCCAGAACGCGTGCAGCCAGCAGTGCAATGCCGATCGCGGTCAGCGGCAGGCCGAAGCGCTCCGCATAGTATTGCGGCACATAGACGTACACCGGCAGCGCAACAAGCGCAAGCGGAAGGCCGAACAGGCCATAGGCGAACAGGGCGGAGGACGATAGCCGGGTCATTGCGGCGGCGTCGCGTTGCCAAGCAGGGCGGCGCGCAATGCCGGCGCCGTGGTACGGGCATCCATCCAGATGGCGAAGAAGGCTTTGCCGAATTCGGCGTCCTTCACCTCGCCGAGCGCTTTGCCGTCGAGATAAAAGCGTGCTCCTTCGCCGGGCAGGTATACGCCGGTGATATGCGTGCCGTCCCGCACGTCCGGGAACAGCTTTTCCATGCGTGCCAGCCACGCGGCACGCTGGTCGGGCGAGCCGATGCCGAGCTTCTCGATCTCGTCATGGCTCGCGCCGGCAATACGGCTGCCTTTCAGGTCGCGAGCATAGCGCAGGTCGATCGCGAATGCCGATGCGTCGCCACGGTAGCCCTGCGAACCGGTCCAAAGCCGGGCGTCGTACAACTTCAGTCCGAACCAGCGGAATGCGCCCTGGCCGGCGAGGCGCGCCTGCGGAATTTCGGCGGCGATGTGGGATGGCGGCTGGTTGTCGGCGTGGGCGGTGGTGAGAAGTACGGCCCAAAGGACAAGTGCGGCGAGCCACGGAGAAATGGCGATGTAGGGCATGTAAAGCTCTTTGATGGTTATTAATGTAGAAGAGATCGTGCAGTACAAATGACTATTTGCACGCGATTCATATCGATATTTTTTCCAGCATCACCGTAAGGTTCCCTCCCCCTTACAGGGCGAGGGCGAGGGGTGCAGCAGGGGTTTCGTGCAGCACGCTGCACGCCTGCGGAACGATCAACGCCTGCAAGCGTTGATGCGTCCTGCAAGGAGGGGTAGTGAGGTCGAGCGACCGAATGCAGCAGCACAACCCCACCACCCCTGTGTGAGCCGTCCCATCCTCACCAAGACGAACGAGCCCTACAAATAACGTCAATCCACAGTCAAACTGCCCCCAGCCACAAAACCCTCACCCCTTCTCCAGCGTGAACTGCATCACATCGATACTCCCCGCACGGAACCCCGCCTCGCAATACGCCAGATAAAACTCCCACGTCCGCAGGAAGCGATCGTCAAATCCCTGCGCCTTCACCCGCGGCAACTGCGCATTGAACGCATCGCGCCATTTCGCCAGCGTCAGTGCATAGTCCAGGCCGAAAGCCAGGTCATTGACCACCTTCAGCCCGTGCCGCTCCGCATGCTTGCGAAACACCGACGGCGACGGCAGCATCCCGCCCGGGAAAATGTACTGCTGGATGAAATCCGTACCCTTGCGGTAGCGGTCGAACAGTTCGTCCGCGATCACGATGGTCTGGATGCATGCGCGGCCGCCTTTCTTCAGGTTGCGCGCCACGCACGCGAAGTAGCTTGGCCAGTAGACTTCCCCGACCGCCTCGAACATCTCGATCGACGCGATGCCGTCGAACTGCCCATTGGTATCGCGATAGTCCTGCAGCAGCAGTTCCACCTGGGTGACCACCCCGGCTTGCGCCAGGCGCTGGTTGGCGAATTGCAGCTGTTCGGTCGACAGGGTGAGGCCGGTAATGCCGACCTGCGCCTCGCGCGCGGCGAGCTCGGCGAATCCGCCCCAGCCGCAACCGATCTCCAGCACCCGCTGTCCCGGCTTCACCTGGATTTCCGCAAGGATGCGCCGGTACTTTGCATCCTGCGCATCCTGCAGATCCACCACGCCATCGGAAAACAATGCGCTGGAATAGGTCATCGAGGGGTCCAGCCAGAGCTGGTAAAACGCGTTGCCGATGTCATAGTGGGCGTGGATGTTCTTGCGGCTGCCCGACTTGCTGTTGCGGTTGAACACATGCCGGATGCGGTACAACAGGCTGCCCCACCAGGTACCGTAGATCACCGATTCCAGTGCCTGCCGGTTGCGGGTGAGGAGTTCCAGCAACCCGGGAAGATCGTCTGTGCGCCAGTGGCCGTCGATGAAGGTTTCGGCAAAGCCGATGTCGCCGGACTTCAGCACGGCGTTGCAGACCTCCCAATTCGCCAGATGCAGCGTGATCGGGTTCGGCCCTTCGCCGAACAGTTCCGTCTGGCCGCCCGGGAATTCCACCCGCAGTGCGCCATGCCGCAGCTTGTGCAGCAACTGGACCACGATCGCTGCCTGCGCGGGCATCTTCAGTTGGCCGCTCGTGCGCTCGCCGGCCGGCCCGCTGAAGTTGATGGTTGGCGGGATCGATTGGGAATTCATCAGTTCTGTACTCATCGGCTCAACTCGCTGGATGGAGGCATGGGTTTGGTAAAGAAGGGCACGCGCTTGATCCATAGCCGCAATGCCTGCCAGTGGATTCGCGCGACGACGTTGAAGGTCATCAGGGGAAAGGAAAAAAAGGCCTTGAGCGCAACGGCATCGCTCAGCACGTGCGCGGTACCGCAGATGCTGGTCTGCAGCAGCGTACCGGCGGCATCGTGATGTTCGATGCGGGCGGTGATGCGTTCCTGTTCGCGCCCGCCGTGCGTCCGCAACGCATGCATGAAGCGGAAGCGATAGCCGCCTTCGACGGCGCAGAAGGGCGATACATGAAAAACCTTGCGGGCCGCAAGTTCCACGCCGAAGGGCATTGCCATGCCCGTATCGAGCAGGTAATAGTGCCGTTCGCCGAAGGTGTTGTTCACTTCGCACAATACAGCGCGCAGACGGCCGTCCTTCGCATGGCAGAACCAGAACGACACCGGGTTGAACACATAACCCAGCACCCGGGGAAAGGTTTGCAGCCAGATTTCGCCGTCGGCATCGTCGATACCTTCACGCCGCAGCAGGCCATCGATCCAGTCGACGAGCGTCAGCGTGCCGTCGCCATGATCGCGGTCGTGGAAGGAGAGTAGATTGAAGCGGTTGCGGGAAAACAGCTTGCCGCCGAAGGGCGCCGCGCCGATTGCGCGCATTGGCAGCCGGATAAAGTAGACGCCATAGGCAAACGCATTGCGCGCCGGCCGCAGCCGGGTATGACGCACCTCGCCGAAGCAAATTTGGACGGACGACATGGCGCTCCTCACGCTGCGGCGAGTTCCGGCGAAGTCATCGACGCCTGGCGCGCGATTGCCGCAGCCACCGCAAGCCCCGATTTCAAGCCATCCTCGTGGAAGCCGTAGCCGGTCCATGCGCCGGCGAACCAGACGTTGCTCTTGCCCTGGATATGGGACAGGCGGCGCTGCGCATCGACGGCGGCGTTATCGAAGACAGGATGCGCATAGTCGAAGCTGTCTATCACGGTGGACGGATGCGGCTCCTCGATCGGGTTCAGTGACACGATCACCGGCGTCCTGAACGGCAGCGGCTGTAGCTGGTTAATCAGGTAATGCACGCAGACCCGCGGCTCCGCGCCGTTTTCGCTCTGGTAATTCCATGCCGACCAGGCCTTTTTGTTTTGCGGCAGGCAGCTTGCATCAGTGTGCAGCACCGCGCGGTTCGGCTGGTACTGGACGGCGCCGAGCAGCGCCTTTTCCGTCGGATTGGCGTCGGCGAGCATCCGCAATGCCTGGTCGCTATGGGAGGCCAGCACCACGTGATTGAACATCTGCGTGCCAGTGCGGGTGCGGACCCGGACTTCGCTGGATGGATCGGCGCCGGTCCGCGTGACCGACTCGACCGGCGTATTCAGGCGCTTGTCGGCGATCCCGGCCAGCAGCTTGTCGACGTAATGGCGGGCGCCGCCACGCACGGTTTGCCAGCGCGGGCGGTCGTTCACCTGGAGCAGGCCGTGATTGTGGCAAAAGCGCACGAAGGTCGATAGCGGAAACGCCAGCATCTGCTGCGTCGGGCACGACCAGATGCAGCCTGCCATCGGCAGCAGATACCAGGAGATGAATTCGCTGCTGTAGCGGTGCTGCTGGAGGAAATCGCCGAGCGGCACGCCGTCGATATCGAGCCTGCCTGATTGCGCCAGCGCCGTGGTCTGCCTGTTGAAGCGCAGGATGTCGCGCAGCATGCGCAGGAACGAGGGGCGCAGCAGATTGCCGCGTTGCGCAAAGACCGTATCGAGATTGCTGCCTGCCCATTCCAGGCACCGCTCGCCGAAGCGTGACGCAATCGGCATCTTGACCGAGAAAGACATGTCGGTGGCCACAGTCTTGACATCCAGTTCGGCAAAGAGACTGACGAGATTGGGATAGGTCTTTTCGTTGAAAACAAGGAAGCCGGTGTCCACGCCGTATGTGACGCCTTCCAGGCAAACATCCACCGTGTGCGTATGTCCGCCGAAGTAGTCGTTGGCTTCGAAAAGCGTCACGTCGTACCCGTCCTGCGACAAGCGGTATGCACAGGACAGACCGGAAATGCCCGATCCAATGACGGCGATTCTCATTTGCGTGCTCCCATTGCGTTCAGCTTGTGGTTATAAAAAGACTGCGGGACCTGCCTGGACAAGTTGAGGAGAACCGGCCCAGGCGCGCCGGCGGCATTTGCCGCGAGGCCCGCAGTGAAACTCCCTGCCTGGAGTCGGGCGCAATACCGCCGCCTCCAGCCAGATATACGTGGTCGATGCCCGACCGGATTCAGTTGGGCAACAAATTGATGCCGCGGTCCGGACGGCGAACGGCGGAAGAGGCAGGGCAAGACGACCGGTGAGAGCGAAGCGGATGGGAATGCATGGACGACTCCTCGATAAAACGCTGCACCTGTTGGTCTGACTGCGTCGGCGCCAGCTTGGACAAAAATTGCCTAAAACGTAAGTTTGTCATGGACAAAATTGACGTATGCCGTATATTTGCTCATGGGCTACGGTTTGTCAATAGGTTGTCCACGACAACGAACCACTCTACAATAGGCCGGCGCCTTGAAACGCCGTTTTAATTCTTGTGGCGTAACGGGTAGTCGCGTCTCACATAAGGAATATGTTCATGGACACCCCCCCATCATCGGCCCCCCTCAATTTCAGCATCGGGTCGGTGCAGCGTGAAACAGGACTGTCGAAGGACACCCTGCGGGTATGGGAACGTCGCTATGCCTTTCCCCAGCCCGATCGCGACGCATTCGGCGAGCGTACTTATCCCCTGGCTCAGGTCGAAAAACTGCGACTGCTCAAGACCCTGCTCGATCAGGGCCACCGGCCCAGCAAGATCGTTCATCTCGGCATGGACGAACTACGTGCATTGGGAGGGCAGTCCGGCGGATCGGCGGCGGATACCGACGATGCCAGTGAGGAGCGCAAGGACCTGCTGCACTACATCGGGTTGTGCAAGTCCTACCAGTTCGATCAATTGCGGCGAGACCTTTCACAGGCCCTGATGCGCATGGGCCTGTTCCGCTTCGTGGTGGAGGTGATCGCACCGCTGAACGCGATGGTCGGCGCACGCTGGGCGAACGGCACTTTCGCGATTTTCGAAGAGCACCTGTACACCGAGTCGGTGCATATCGTAATGCGCAATGCCATTGCCGCCATTCCGCAGCAGCCGGCGACAAGCGGACCGCGCATCATGCTCACCACGTTTCCGCAGGAGTCCCATGGACTCGGCTTGTTGATGGCGGAGGCGATTTTCGCGCTCGAAGGCGCACGCTGCATATCGCTGGGCGTGCAGACGCCAATCATCGACATCGCGCAGGCGGCGCAGGCCAACGAGGCCGACGTGGTCGCGCTGTCATTTTCCTCGGCGATGAATCCGAACCAGGTGCTGGAGGGGTTGGCCGATCTGCGTTCCAAGCTGGCGCCGTCCATCTCGATCTGGGCGGGCGGCGGCAGTTCGGTCCTGTATCGCCGGCCACCCGAGTTTGTGCGCGTGGTCGATCTGCACCAGGTGCGGCAGCTGATCGAGGAATGGCGTAACCGGCACGCCGCCTGACCTTAGTGCTACTTGCGCGCCTCCCGGACTGCCAGCAACAGGAGGGCGGCGCCGGCGAATGCCGCCCCGGCATGGAAGGTCGCGGCCGGGCCGATCCTGTCCCACAGGACTCCGGCCAACACGCTGGCAATCAGCATCGCAATACCTGACGCCAGATTAAAGAGTCCGAATGCGGTGCCGCGCAAGGATGCCGGCGCGGTGTCGGCCACCATGGTTGACATCAGTCCTTGTGTCGCGGCCATATGCACGCCCCATAGCGCAAGCCCTCCGGCAACCCAGGGCAGGGCGTCGCTGTGCGCCAGCAGGAGGTCCGCACCGATCAAGGGCAGGATGCCCAGTATCAGCAACAGGCGGTGCGGCATGCGGTCGGCCAGCAAGCCGAACGGATAAGCACACGCGGCGTACACAACGTTCATCAGCACCAATACCAGCGGCACGAGGAACAGGGCAAGCCCGCCCTGCTGGGCACGCAGTACGAGGAACGCTTCCGAGAACCGCGCCAGCGTCAGGGCCGCGCCGGCCGCCGTCACCCACCAATATGCGGCCGGAAGCTTGCGCAATGCCGCGCGGGAAACGGGAAATTCGGGTCTGCCGGACCTGGCTGGGCGGTCCGGTTCGCTGACAAACGCAATGAGCACTGCGACTGCCAGGAAGCCCGGAATTGCCGCAACCCAGAATACCGCACGGAAATCGTTGGCCCACAACAGCATCAAGCCCATTGCAATCAACGGCCCCGCGAATGCGCCGACAGTATCGAGCGATTGCCGCAGCCCGAACGCCGCGCCGCGGTAGGCCGGATCGGTCACGTCGGCGATAAGTGCATCGCGCGGCGCACCGCGGATGCCCTTGCCGATGCGGTCGATGAAGCGAGCACCCAGGACCCAGCCGGTGGTCGGCGCCATTGCGAAGAGCGGTTTTGACAGCGCACCCATGGCATAGCCGAGCACCGCCAGCCACTTGCGTTTGCCGACATAGTCACTGATCGCACCCGAAAACACCCTGACGATCAATGCCGTCGCCTCCGCGACACCTTCGATAATGCCGATAATTGTGGCACTTGCGCCTAAAACCACTGTCAAAAAAACAGGTAAAAGGCTATGGATCATCTCCGACGAAATATCCATCAGCATACTGACGAAGCCCAGTGCCCATACGGTACGGGGAATTTTGCGGAGCGATCCGGGCGTATCTGTTCTTGGCATCAGGGAAATCAAGGCGGTATGGGAGCAGATACTTTAACAAAGCCGCCGCCTTGCCCGTTCGTCAGCATGGGTGTCACAATCGCCCGGTAAACTATGCACGGTCGTGGATGGCATTTTTGCATTCTCTGCCTTACCGGGATTTTCTTGGTAAAATCAATCACTTAACTTATTTTCAAGGTGCATATGCTGTACCCAGAATTATTCAAGTCACTGGAGCAGGTCCGCTGGAATATGGACAAGGATATTCCGTGGGATCAGTTCGATGCTTCCAAACTGTCCGACGAGCAGGCGCAAACCATCAAGATGAATGCCATCACGGAATGGTCGGCATTGCCGGCCACCGAGATGTTCCTTCGCGACAACCGCGGCGATAGCGATTTCTCCGCATTCATGTCGGTGTGGTTCTTCGAGGAGCAGAAGCATTCGCTGGTACTGATGGAATATCTGCGCCGTTTCCGTCCGGAACTGGTGCCGACGGAGCAGGAGCTGCACAACGTGCGTTTCGAATTCGATCCGGCGCCGCCTCTGGAAACATTGATGCTGCATTTCTGCGGCGAAATCCGGCTGAATCACTGGTACCGCTGTGCATCCGACTGGCATACCGAGCCGGTCATCAAGCAGATCTACAAAATCATCAGCCAGGACGAGGCACGTCACGGCGGTGCTTATCTGCGTTACATGAAGAAAGCATTGAACGAAGTGGGCGATTCGGCACGTGCGGCGTTCGCGAAAATCGGTGTCCTGATGGCGTCGGCGCGCCGCACCGAAAAACCCCTGCATCCGACCAACCTGCATGTGAATCAGGCACTGTTCCCGAACGATACCGTGCAGAGCCGCCTGCCTGATCCGAACTGGCTGGAGCGCTGGCTTGACGGTCAGATCAATTTCAACGGCGAATGGGAAAAGAAGGTCATCGAACGCATCCTGCATAACATGTCGTTGCTCTTCGACCGCACCTTCGAATCGGTCCAGGACCTGAACCGTTACCGCAAGGAAGTTACAGCCCGCCTCGCGCAGTTGAATCCGGCGTAATGCCAATTGAAGTATCCTAGCCGCAGGCAATGTTGCCTGCGGCTTTTTTATTTTCCATGCCCGATTTCGAAAAAAAGATCTGCTCCCGCGCAGAATTGACGGCGCGCGTTGCGCGGCTGCCGAAGCCGGTGGTGCTCACCAACGGCGTATTCGACATCCTTCACCGTGGCCATGTCAGCTATCTCGCCGATGCGCGCGCACTTGGCGCGTCGCTTGTCGTGGCCGTCAATACCGATGCGTCCGTCAAGCGGCTCGGCAAGGGCGATGACAGGCCGGTCAACATTTGTGAGGACCGCATGGCCATCCTCGCCGCGCTGGAGGCGGTCGACCTGGTGGTTTCCTTCGACGAGCAGACTGCGCTGGAAGTCGTGCGGGAAGCGCGGCCCGACATTTACGTCAAGGGTGGCGATTACGACATGGCAGCCATTCCCGAAGGGCAGGCGGTGCTCGCCTACGGCGGCCGGGCAGTTGCCATCGACTTCGAATTCGACCGCTCGACAACAAAGCTCCTGTCCAGGGTCAGGCAGGCATCATGAACCTCGCCCCGCTGGTCGAAGTCACGCGCGGAGACGATGTGGAGTGCATCCACTTCGGTTCGGTAGCGGTCGTGGATATCCGTGGCAATCTGCTGTATCAAGCCGGCGATCCGCACTTTCTTACCTTCACGCGTTCCACCATCAAACCGTTCCAAGCCTTGCCGTTCCTGTGTGCCGACGGCCCCGCGAAGTTCAATTTTACGAAGCGCGAAGTGGCGTTGTTATGCGCAAGTCATTCCGGCGAGCCGATGCATGTCGACGCCGTGCAATCGATGTTGCAAAAGGCGGGCTGCGACGAGCAACACCTGCGCTGCGGCTGCCACGAGCCGATGTTTTACAGTGTTACCGGGGAGCGTCCGCCGCCCGCCGAACGCTTCAGCCAGTTGCATCACAATTGCAGCGGCAAGCACAGCGGCTTTCTTGCATGGTGCGTGCAGCACGATGCGCCCTTGGACAGTTATCTTGATCGCGCCCACCCGCTGCAACAGGCGGTGCGCGATGCGGTCGCGGAAGCGGCAGGCCTTCCCGTGTCCGCGCTGAAGACCGGGACGGACGGATGTTCCGCCCCCAACTACGCCATGCCGCTCTCCCGTCTCGCCCTGTCCTATGCCAGGCTGGCGCAGGGAGGCGCGGAGCCGCGATTCGGCAGCGCAATGGGCGAACTGTTCGATGCGATGACGGGCCATCCGGAGCTTGTATCCGGCACTGGACGCAATGATCTGGCATTCATGCAAACCGCACCCGGCGACTGGGTTGCCAAGATCGGTGCGGATGGCGTGCAGGTGATCGGCGTACGGTCCGCCGGTATCGGCATTGCTCTGAAGGTTGCCGACGGCAACATGCGCGCACTCAATACCGCCACGGTATCGGTCCTCCAGCAACTCGGCCTGGTGGATGCGCCGGAGAAGTCGCCGCTGGCGCCATGGTCGCGTCCGCAGTTGATCAATTACAAAGGCTTGCATACCGGCGAAGTACGCGCGGCGGTGCAATTGCTCAAGGCATGAATCGATGCCTCTCAATGAAAGGAATGACATCTCATGAAACGCCGTGATTTTATAAAGGGATTGCTGGCTGCAGCCTCGACAACCGTCCTGCCTGCCGCGCATGCCGCATCACCGGTCATCGACGTCTATAAAACCGAGACCTGCGGCTGCTGCATCCAGTGGGTGGAGCATCTGGAGGCAAACGGTTTCAAGGTCAACGTCAACAATGTTCCGGATACCGCCCCGTATCGCCAGAAATACGGCATTCCGCAAAAACTCGGTTCATGCCACACCGGGGTAGTGCAAGGGTATGCGATCGAAGGACATGTGCCGGCCAGGGAGATCAAGCGCCTGCTGAAAGAGCGCCCGAAAGCAACCGGGCTTGCCGTTCCAGGTATGCCGATCGGTTCGCCCGGCATGGAAGTCGAGGGCCGTCCGGCGGACAAATACGATGTGGTCCTGGTGCAGGCGAACGGCAAGCATTCGGTGTATCAGCAATATCAGTAAGGAATGTGGTTTCATTGAGCCGCGAATTGCCTTAGAATAAGCGCGCTTTCTGGTCATTGGGGAGTAGCCTTCTTCGGCAGCGAAGAGAATGCGTCAACACACTTGGTTCCGGCCATGGCGTATTCGACCCACGGGTTTGGCGAGACCTTTGACATGCGAACTTCCGTCTTCATGGATTGAGCGGGAGGGGCGCGTGTCATCGGTATGTTCTCGCTCAATCCGCATTCACCTTGATGGAAGCGTTCCTTGTATCAACTTTCGCGGTGGCCGTCGCGGAAATCGGCGACAAAACCCAACTCCTTGCGTTAATCCTGGCGGCACGCTACAAGCGTCCCATTCCAATCATTTTCGGCATCCTGGTAGCCACACTTCTCAATCATGCATTGGCGGGTTTGCTTGGCGAATGGATACGTACGGTCATTGATCCGGACATGCTCCGATGGATTCTGGGTGCTTCGTTTCTCCTGATCGCCGTATGGGCCCTCATCCCAGACAATATGGAGGAGACCGGCCAGGCGCAAGGCCGCTACGGCGTATTCTTTGTCACTTGCATCGCTTTTTTCATCGCCGAAATCGGCGACAAGACCCAGATCGCCACGGTTGCGCTGGCAGCGAAATATTCAAGCTTCCTGCTGGTGGTCGCCGGCACGACGATCGGCATGATGATCGCCAACGTTCCCGCAGTCATTCTCGGCAAGATCGCGTCACCCAATTTTCCATTCAAGCTGGTGCGGACGATTTCTGCCGGCATATTTGCCGTGCTGGGGATTGCGGTATTGCTGTCGGGCGGCTGAAACATCTTCTGCGGCGAGTCGTCTGATCTGTAAGGAAGTACTTGACCTTCCCACCACGGGAAGCCCCACACTTGTCCTTCCACACATGCGAAAGGAGTTCACCATGTATGAATTGAACGTCGAAGGAATGAGCTGCAACCACTGCATAAGCATGGTTACGAAGTCGGTATTGGGTGTCGATGGCGCCGCGAAAGTGAAGGTCGACCTTGCCAGCCATAAAGTGCAGGTCGAATCGAGCGCCGATATCGATGCAATCAAGTCCGCGGTCATCGAAGCCGGCTATCCGGTTACCGGAGCCAGCATTTCCTGATTGTGCCTGCATTGCGGGCATGGCCGGCGTGCTCCTTCTTCCTTGAAGCAAGAAGGAGCGCGTAACGCTCAATCTGGCGGTGCGCAGGCGTCGTGTTGGGATAGCGCATCCCGTGGCGAGAGTCCATGCAATATCGGGCAGTCCGGGCGTTCGTCACCGGCGCATGCACTGGCCAGATGGTCGAGCGTATCCCGCATTTCGGTCAGTTCGACGATGCGCTTGTTCAAATCCGCCACATGGGCTTTCGCAATCGCTTTCACGTCGGCACTGGCGCGATCCGCGTCTTGCCAGAGTGACAGCAGGTCCTTGATCTGTTCAAGCGAGAAGCCGAGCGTGCGCGCCCGCTTGATGAAGCGCAGCGTATGCAATTCCTTGTCCGTGTACTTGCGATAGCCGGCGTCGCTGCGTGCCGTCGGGGCGATCAGCGCGATGCTCTCATAGTGCCGGATCATCTTGGCCGAAACGCCGGATGCCCTGGCCGCTTCTCCGATATTCACGGTAGTCCTCCTTTCATGCCGGTGAATGAAGCATCGACAGCCGTCGATGCATCCAAAAACCGACTTTGCACCTTCCCATCAAGGGAAGGTCAAGCACCTCCCGGAAGGGCGATCAATGCTTATGGTGGCTTGCCTTCATGTCGGCGCCTGTTTTCGCCTCCACGGTGATGGATATTTCTTTTTTGCCCGCCTTTTCGAACGTCAGCGTCATTGGAAAGCGATCGCCGGGCTGGAGTGGCTTATGCAATCCGATGAGCATCAGGTGATAACCGTCGCCGGGTTGCATGATCACCTTGCCGGCGGCCTTCAATTCGATGCCGGGCACCTCGCGCATCCGCATCACGTTTCCATCCATCGACATGGTATGGATCTCGACCGACTTGGCGGCCGGCGATGAGGCCGAAAGCAGCTTGTCGGTTTGCTTGCCCTTGTTTTCCAGCGACAGATAAGCGGCGGCGCTTGGCTGTCCGGGCACGGTAGGGCGCGCATACGGGCGGTTGATATGCACCTCCCCGACCTGAAAGTCCTGCGCGTAAACAGTCATGCCGGCGATAAGCCCGGCGAAAAGTACCAAGGTGGAGCGAAACTGCATATATTTCCCTTTGATAAATGAAATGTTAATTGCCGCCTGCAAAGCCGTTTTGTCGCCATGCTTCATACACGACGACTGCGACGGTGTTGGAAAGATTCAGGCTGCGATTTTCCGGCCTCATCGGGAGGCGGATGCGCTGGGAGGCCGGAAACGATTCGCGCAACGCCGTCGAAAGGCCCCTGGTTTCCGAGCCGAAGACAAACACGTCGCCGGGTCGAAATGCAACCGACGCGAATCGGGTGGCGCCATGGGTCGTCATTGCGAACATGCGGGAGGCATCCGGCTTTTCATCGGCGATGAATGCATCCCAGCTGCGATGGACCTGCATGGTTGCGTAATCGTGATAATCCAGCCCGGCGCGACGCAATTTTGCATCGTCCAGCGGAAAACCGAGCGGCTCGACCAGATGAAGCTGGGCGCCGGTATTGGCGCACAGGCGGATCACATTGCCGGTATTCGGTGGAATTTCCGGTTCTACCAAGACGACATGAAACAAAAATTTCTCCTTTTACTTCGGTAGCGGTCGTGCAAAAACCAGGTTCGTCACGCGCCTTGCACCGAACCGCTTCAGGGTCCGGGCAACTTCATTCAAGGTTTCCCCCGTCGTGATCACATCATCCACTACGCCGATATGCGCACCCCGGACTAGGTCGGCGGCCTCGCCGGGCACGATGAACGCGTTACGGATATTCGTGTGCCGCTCGTCAGGATGGAGCATCGACTGCGCGCGCGTATCGCGCTGCCGCACCAGCAGCGCCGGTTTCAATGCCACCTTCAAGGCGCGTGATATCGGCCTGGCAATTTCAAGCGCCTGGTTGAAACCCCGGTCAGCCAACCGTTGCGGCCCGAGCGGCACGGCGGTCAGGAATTGCGGGCGTTCCTCTTCCGGCCATTGCGCCAACGCCTGGAGCAGCAGACTGCCGAACAAAGGGGCCAGTGCAAGCCGGTTGCCGAATTTCAGTGCCAGTACCAGCTGATCGACCGGCGCCGCGTAGTCGGCGGCCACGACGGTCGCATCAAAAGCCGGCGGGTGCTTGAGGCAATCGCCACAAGCGGTCTGCGGCAGCGCGGCTTCACCCGGCAGCGGCGATGCGCAATGCTTGCAGCGTGCCTGGCGTCGACGGAAATATTGCCTGTCGCACCCGTCGCACAGTGCTTGCCGACCGACCCGGCCGCATAATGCGCAACTCGTCGGCACCAGGGCCGGCAGGAGATCGGGCAGGCGGTGAAACAGCGGGCGGGCAGGGCTGAGCGGTCGAAACGACATAAAGCAGATGCTTCCTCAAACGTGTAAACTTGCTGCGATTATCTCATTCCCGGCCAACTCCCTCGTGTCCGTTCCACCTTCCGCCAACGGCGCTCAGTCAAGCGCACCGATCGATCTAATGCGCGTGCGCAATATGTTCGCATCGCCGTCGCGCGTTGCCGACTCGGATTTCCTGCGGCGCGAAGTTTCGGGCAGGATGCATGAGCGACTCGATCTCATCAAGATCAATCCGCAACACATTATCGATGCCGGTTGCGGCGAGGGTGCCGATCTCCAGATACTGCAGTCTCACTTTCCCGAAGCTTTCGTCATGGGCATCGACGGTGCCGCCGCCATGCTGTCCGAAGCCAGGGCCAGGCAGGCGACCACTGCCTCATCAATGAACCGGCTGCTGAAAAAATGGCTTCCGGTCCGGCTGGGTAATGGCATGGGAGCGGGTCCGGCGCTCTTTTGTGGCGACTTCGCGCATTTGCCGTTGGGAATAAATGCGGTCGATCTGGTCTGGTCCAATCTCGCGTTGCATTGGCATCCGCAGCCGGACCGGGTCTTTGCGGAATGGCGACGCGTTCTCAAGGTCGATGGCTTGCTGATGTTTTCCTGCTTCGGTCCGGACACCTTTAAAGAACTGCGTGCAGCTTTTTCAATGCACAGCACGCCGGACACTGCGGTACTGCCTTTCGTCGATATGCATGACTTCGGCGACATGCTGGTCAATGCCGGTTTTTCGACGCCGGTGATGGATATGGAAACCATCACCGTCACTTACGAGTCTGTAGAAAAGCTGATGAACGATGTACGCGCTTGGGGTGGTAATCCGCTCGCAAACCGTTATCGCGGTTTGATGGGAAGGGCATCCTGGCGACGCATCGTTGATTCGATCGAGGAGGGGCGTCGCCCGGATGGACGTCTCCCCTTGACCTTCGAAATTATTTACGGACATGCGTTCCGACCCGTGCCCCGCACCACATCGTCCGGGGAGACCATCGTCAGGCTGGATTTGCGTAAAAAGTGAAAGCGGGTAGCAGAATGAATCCCTGTCTGAGGCGGCGGTGAAATTTTCTTCGTGCCAAATGTGGCAAAAGTATCAATAGCAACGTCATCTTCGGGAAGACTTTCCGGCTCGAAAATCCATGTGCCGAAGGACGCGAACGACCGTTTTTATGCTTGATAACAAGTACCGTTCCGACTTATACTTCGAGGGTTTTGCGCGGTGCAGGCGACGCTCGGTCCACAGGTTCAGCTGAGGGGTCATCATGGTCACCCGGGAATGGGTCTTGAGCCGCAACTGCTCGCTGTCGCCGCGGCAGCTTGCATCGGCATACGCGGTGCTGTGCGGCATGTCGTTGATCGTCGCGACGATTTTCACCTTGAGCGGCGCCTGGTTGATTCTGGTGTTCGCCATCCTGGAGTTGTCCGCGGTTGGGCTGGCGTTTCTTCTTTATGCCCGTCACGCGACAGATCGGGAATATATTGCACTTGCAGACGATTGTCTTCTGGTAGAGCTTATCCAGGTTGAACAGGTTGAGCAGTTCAGGTTGAATCCGCGCTGGACGCGTGTCGAATCGCCTGTCAAGCGCAGCGACCTGGTCGGGCTGGAAGCCAACGGAACCAGGGTCGAGGTCGGCCGGTTTTTGACGGAATGGAAACGACGGGAGTTCGCGCGGGAGTTGAAGCGCGCACTGGCGTCGGCGAGTTAGACGGAATTCTACTTTTGGGTTTTTGAGGAAACTATGAAATATGCGAAGCGCCTTCAATCGTTGATGCTTGGTGCGTCGCTCCTGATGGCAGGTATGCCGTCATGGGCGGTCTCTGACAGTCCGGGTGGCCCGGCTGTGCGCCAGCTCAACTTCCAGACTCCAGTCACCCGGATCGCGGAAGACATCTATTCGCTGCACAATCTGATGCTGGTGATCTGCCTGGCCATTTTCGTCGCGGTCTTCGGTGTCATGTTCTACTCGATTCTCAAGCATCGCAAGTCGGTTGGCCACAAGCCGGCTTCGTTCCATGAAAGCACCGCGGTTGAAATCGCCTGGACGGTCGTCCCGTTCCTGATCGTGATCGGCATGGCCCTGCCGGCCACCAAAACCGTCGTTGCAATGAAAGACACGTCCAATGCCGATGTCACCATCAAGGCGACCGGTATGCAATGGAAATGGGGATACGACTACCTGAACGACAAGGTTGGGCAGGGCGAAGGCATCTCCTTCCTGTCGACTCTGTCCACGCCGCGCGAGCAGTTGACCAGCGAGGCAATCGAGAAGCAGGTCAATTACCTGATCGAGGTTGATAACCCGGTCGTTGTGCCGGTCAACAAGAAAATCCGTATCGTCACGACGGCCAACGACGTCATCCACTCCTGGGGTGTCAATTCCCTCGGCGTGAAGCAGGATGCGATTCCCGGCTTCGTTCGCGATACCTGGTTCCGCGCCGAAAAGGTTGGTACCTATCGCGGTCACTGCTATGAATTGTGCGGCAAGGACCACGCGTTCATGCCGATCGTGGTGAATGTCGTCACCGACGAGGAATACAGCAAATGGACCGAAGGCAAGAAGAAGGAAATGGCCGCAAAGGCGGATGACCCGAACAAGACCTGGACCATCGACGAACTGAAGCAGCGCGGCGAAAAGGTTTATGCCGCCAACTGCGTCGCCTGCCACCAGGCGAACGGAAAGGGTGTTCCAGGCGCGTTTCCCGCACTTGAAGGTTCGAAGGTCGTGAATGGACCCCGTCCGGAACAGATCGGTATTCTCCTGAACGGCCGGAACGCGATGCCTTCGTTCAAGGCGCTCTCGGATACGGAAATTGCGGCAGTCATCACTTATACCCGCAACAGCTGGTCCAACAAGCCGCAGGAAAATATCGTTCAACCAGCGGAAATCGTCGCTGCGCGCAAGTAATTGAAATTAGGAGATTGAGATGAGCACCACAGCAGTCGATCACGCACACGATCATTCTCATGATCACGCGCACCCGCATGGCTGGCGCCGTTGGCTGTATGCAACCAACCACAAGGATATCGGAACGCTTTACCTCTGGTTTTCTTTCATCATGCTCTTGTCCGGCGGTGTGCTGGCCCTGGGCATCCGAGCCGAGCTGTTCCAGCCCGGCCTGCAGCTGGTGCAGCCGGAGTTCTTCAACCAGCTGACCACAATGCACGGCCTCATCATGGTGTTTGGCGCCATCATGCCCGCCTTCGTCGGCTTTGCGAACTGGATGATTCCGCTGCAGATCGGCGCGTCCGACATGGCATTCGCCCGGATGAATAACTTCTCGTTCTGGCTGTTGCCACCGGCAGCGCTGCTGCTCGCAGGTTCCTTCCTGGTTCCGGGCGGCGCGACCGCCGCCGGCTGGACCCTGTATGCGCCGCTGTCGACCCAGATGGGTATCGGCATGGACATGGGTATCTTCGCGATGCACATCATGGGCGCGTCGTCGATCATGGGTTCGATCAACATCATCACGACCATCCTGAACATGCGCGCTCCCGGCATGACATTGATGAAGATGCCAATGTTCTGCTGGACCTGGCTGATTACCGCCTACCTGCTGATCGCCGTGATGCCGGTTCTCGCGGGCGCAATCACGATGACACTGACGGACCGTCATTTCGGCACATCGTTCTTCAATGCCGCCGGTGGTGGCGACCCGGTGATGTACCAGCATATCTTCTGGTTCTTCGGTCACCCCGAGGTCTACATCATGATTCTGCCGGCCTTCGGTATCGTGTCACACATCATCCCGACCTTTGCCCGCAAGCAGTTGTTCGGATATGCATCAATGGTGTACGCAACATCCTCGATCGCCATCCTGTCCTTCATCGTTTGGGCGCACCACATGTTTACCACCGGCATGCCGGTGACAAGCCAGTTGTTCTTCATGTACGCAACCATGCTGATCGCGGTGCCGACCGGCGTGAAAGTGTTCAACTGGATCGCGACGATGTGGAAAGGCTCGATGACATTTGAAACACCGATGCTGTTCGCGATCGGTTTCATCTTCGTCTTCACGATGGGCGGCTTCACGGGCCTGATTCTGGCCGTGACACCGATCGACATCCAGATGCAGGACACCTACTATGTCGTGGCGCACTTCCACTACGTGCTCGTGGCCGGATCGTTGTTTGCGCTGTTCGCAGGCTTCTACTACTGGGGTCCGAAGTGGACTGGTTACATGTACGATGAAGGCCGTGGCAAGTTCCATTTCTGGGGTTCGCTGATCACGTTCAACATCACTTTCTTCCCGATGCACTTCCTCGGCTTGGCCGGCATGCCCCGCCGCTATGCCGACTATCCGGCGCAATTCACCGATTTCAACATGATTGCGTCGATCGGTGCCTTCGGATTCGGCTTGATGCAGGTGTATTTCCTGTTCGCTGTTATATTGCCGTCCATCAAGGGCGGGAAGGAAGCGCCTGCGAAACCGTGGGAAGGTGCGGAAGGCCTGGAGTGGACTGTGCCGAGCCCGGCTCCATTCCATACATTTGAAGTGCCTCCGACAGTGAAGTAACTTAAAAGCAAGGATAGGGCGGACAACGCGTCCGCCCGAAAAGGGTTATGCCGGATCCAAACAAACCGAACAATCTCAAGACGGCTTTGATCCTGGCGTCGCTTGCCCTGGCATTTTTCATTGGATTGTTCGTCAAACGGTTCTGGTTCAGTTGATATGCAAACCTCGAACTCAGGCGGTGCACATTCCCGCAAACTGAATAGCCGGATGCTCGGCAAGCTGCTCGTGATAGCCGTGCTGATGTTCGGCTTCGGCTATGCGCTTGTTCCTGTGTACAAGAAGATCTGCGAGATTACCGGCATCAACGTGCTGACTCCCAAGGACGACACTGTCAAGGATATCGGCAACACGCAGGTTGACAAGACCCGCACCGTAACAATCGAATTCGATGCGAATGCCCACGGCCCCTTGCGCTTCCGGCCGACTGTCGGCAGCATGCAGGTGCATCCGGGAGAAATGGTGCAGGTAGTGTATGAAGTGGTGAATACGCAGGCACGCAGCATTGATGCGCAAGCCATTCCAAGCTATGCGCCTCAGCAGGCCGCAAGCCATTTCAAGAAAATGGAATGTTTCTGTTTCAAGCAGCAGACCCTTGGTCCGAACCAGGCAAAGCAGATGCCGGTCGTGTTTTATATCGACCCCGCATTGCCGAAGGATGTGAAGACGATAACATTGTCGTACACGTTTTTCGAAGTCGGCGGCACTGGCAAGGCGGCGAGTTGAGACACGTTCATGAATGATTTGAAAAAAGCGTCGCAGCGAAAGGCTTCCTTCGGTGCGACGGTGAAAGCGGTGCTGTGGTCTTTTTTCGGTGTGCGCAAAAGAAGCGACTATGAAAAAGATACCCAGCAACTCAATCCGGTGCATGTGATCATTGCCGGTATTGTCGCCGCAGCCATATTTGTTGCGATCCTGTTGTTGATCGTGAATGCAGTCGTTGCAAACTAATTTTTTACATATTGTATTGGGAGATGGAGATGGGTTCTCAACACGCGAATGCGCCACATTATTTTGTGCCGGGTCCGTCGAAATGGCCGGTACTGGCGGGCGCGACGCTGCTGGTGACAATGGCTGGCGCGTCGGCCTGGGTCAACGGATACGGCTGGGGCCCGGTTGCCAATATCATTGGCCTCCTCGGTTTTCTGGTGGTTCTGTACAAGTGGTTCGGTGACGCGATTGCGGAATCGGAAAGCGGTCTTTATAACAGCCGTATCGACGTTTCGTATCGCTGGAGCATGAGCTGGTTCATCTTCTCGGAAGTGATGTTTTTTGCCGGCTTCTTCGGTGCGCTTTTCTATGCGCGCGCGGTGACGTTGCCATGGCTTGCCGATCTTGACCACAAACTGCTCTGGCCTGATTTCGCCGCTCAGTGGGGCAATACACCTGCCGGCACAATCGATGCCTACAACAAGATGGGCCCTTTCCCTATCCCGACGATCAATACCGCACTATTGCTGTTGTCCGGCGTCACCCTGACGATTTCCCACCACGCGCTTCGCGCCGGTGAGCGCAGCAAAACTGCTTTCTGGCTGTTCGCCACGATTCTGCTCGGCGCAATCTTCATGGGTTTCCAGGTATATGAGTACATGCATGCTTACAGCGACCTGAACCTGAAGCTGACCTCCGGCATTTATGGGTCCACATTCTTCATGTTGACGGGATTCCATGGATTTCACGTGACGCTCGGCGCCATCATGCTCGCCGTCGTGCTGTATCGTTTGATGAAGGGGCACTTCACGCCCGACCATCACTTCGGATTTGAAGGCGCAGCATGGTATTGGCACTTTGTCGACGTTGTCTGGCTCGGCTTGTACGTCGTGGTCTACTGGCTGTAATTCCAGGTTGGTGAAGAAAAGCCGCACCAAGGTGCGGCTTTTTTGCTGTTGGCATCCGGAATTATCGACTCTTCGTCAACGAATGCCGGTGGGTTCAATCCACCCCATCTGGTGCGCGATGAGGAGCAGTACGAACAATGTGATGGAGAACCCGACGCGCATGGCCAATGCCTTGACGGTCCGGTTGCTTTTGCCTTTGTCTCGCATCAGAAAGACAAGTGCCGAGGCGAGGCTGCCCAGGATAAGGATGAAAGCAATGGCGACAAGAATTTTCATGATTGCACACGCTGGTCTGATTACGTCCACCAGCGTGATGGATGGTCTGAATAAAGTGACATTGTAATGCCAATAAAATTCCGGTTTCGCTGGATTCCGTTTATTGCGACGATCATTGCGGTGACGATCGGCATTTCGCTTGGCCAATGGCAGACGAGAAGGGCGGCGGAAAAGCTTGCGATCGAGCATAAGCTGTCGACGCGTGAGGCAGCCGCGCCGGTGATGCTGTCTACCGGGCGTCCCGCGATTGACGAAGTGGAATACCGGCGCATTCGCGTATCAGGGCAATTCGTTCGTGACTGGCCCGTGTATCTCGATAACCGTCCCCACCAAGGTGCCGCTGGTTTTCATCTGCTGATGCCATTCAAGATTGCCGGGTCCGACATGCACATCCTGGTGGCGCGGGGTTGGGCCAAACGTGACGCAGTCGATCGGACCCGGTTGCCGGATATTGCCACGCCAGGAGGCATGATCGAACTGGAGGGCATCGCACGGCGAAATGCCGGCCAGGTATTGCAATTGGGCCAGCCCGAACCACTGAAGCCCGGCGCCATCGTGCAAAATCTGGATATTGCAGAATTCGAACGCGCCACCAGATTGCCGATGCAATCATTTGTGCTGGAGCAAACCAGCGACACACGGGACGGCCTCGTGCGTGAATGGCTCAGGCCGTCGACGGGCGTCGACAAGCACCGTGGATACGCTTTCCAATGGTATGCGCTGGCAGCGACCGCATTTCTCTTTTATGTAGTAACAGGACTCCGACGTGGAAAACACTAAGCAACAAAAATCCGGAAGATGGAAGCTGTTCGCAGTCATTCTTATCTGCGCGGCCCCGATGATCGCGTCCTACCTGACCTATTACGTCATCAAGCCGCAGGGACGCACCAATTACGGCACACTGATCGATCCGCGCGCGCACCCGATGCCGCCGTTGAATACCACGGGACTCGACGGCAAGCCGCTCGAACTGAATGCCTATAACGGAAAGTGGATCATGTTGCAGGTTGCCGATGCCGAATGCGCGCCGCCTTGCCGGGAGCGCTTGCACGACATGCGCCAGTTGCGGCTGGCAATGGGAAAAGACAAGGACCGGATCGAGCGGGTATGGTTGGTGACCGATGGCGATCCCCTGGATACGATGCTGATGCGTGAATACGATGGCACACACATGCTGCGCGCAAAGCCGGAAGCGTTGAAGAATTGGCTGCCTACCGACGGCGGGACGACGATCAGCGATCACCTGTACATGATCGATCCCCTGGGCAACCTGATGATGCGGTTTCCCAAGGACGCAGACCCCAATAAGGTCAAAAAGGACCTGTCGAAACTTCTTAAAGCCTCACGCATAGGATGACACCGGTATGCTGATCCAGTTGGCAATCATGGGTATTCTCGCGGCAATGCTGCCGCTTGCCGTTGTCTGGGTGTCCAGCGACAGGAACAAATATCGCAAGCTGATTTGGGTCACGCTGTTCCTGACCTTCGATCTGATCATGTTCGGCGCATTCACGCGCCTGACAGACTCCGGGCTCGGATGCCCCGACTGGCCCGGTTGTTATGGCCATGCCAATCCCCTGCAGGCACTCGACCAGATCCGTGCCGCCGAAGCAGCCATGCCTGACGGCCCTGTAACGGTGATGAAGGCATGGATCGAAATGATCCATCGCTATCTCGCAATGGGTGTCGGAGTGCTCATTCTCGCAATCATGACGATTGCCTGGCTGCGCTGGACGAAATCCAAACGAACGGATGAACGATTTTCGCCCTGGTTTCCAACGCTGTTGCTGCTGTTCGTCTGCGTTCAGGGCGCGTTCGGTGCCTGGACAGTGACACTGAAGCTGCAGCCCGTCATCGTGACGATCCACTTGGTGCTTGGCATGGGCCTCCTGGGAATGCTGACCTGGATGGCGGCCAGTCAGAGCCGGCACGCACCGATCGCGCAAAATGCCGTGAGCATGCGGATGCCTGCAGTGATTGCGATGCTGCTGTTGAGCGTGCAGATCGCTTTGGGAGGGTGGGTCAGTACCAACTATGCCGCGCTGGCGTGCATGGATTTTCCTCTTTGCCACGGACAGTTACTGCCGCAGATGGATTTCGCCAATGGCTTCACCCTATGGCGTCACCTGGGTAAAACCGCAGACGGCGAGTACCTTCCGTTTCCCGCGCTGACCGCCATCCATTGGGTGCATCGCAGCTTTGCCTTTGTCGTGATCGCGTTCCTGGCATGGCTGGCACATAAAGCGATGCGAATCGACGGCCTCCGGAAAACCGGGCTATGGATACTGGTCGTAATGACAATTCAGCTTCTGACCGGGCTGACGACAATTTTCCTGCAGTGGCCGCTCGCTCTGGCAGTGGCACACAACGGCGGCGCGGCGCTGCTCGTGCTGCTACTGACCATGTTAAACTACAAGGCTCGAATTCCGACAGCGACCGCTGCACATCACGCCACCACTCGCCTGTCCGCCGCCTGAGATCCAATTGACTACCTTGACCGCTTCCCCTAACCGCCTTGCGCAATACTGGGCATTGACCAAGCCGCGCGTGACGCAGCTGGCCGTGTTTTGCGCAGTGATCGGCATGTTTCTCGCAACGCCCACTCTGCCAGACTGGAAAACAGTCATAGCGGCGACAATCGGCATCTGGCTTCTTGCGGGAGCCGCTTTTGCCGTCAATTGCCTGGTGGAACGTGAAATCGACTCGCGCATGGCCCGTACTGCCCGCCGTCCGATGGCCACGGGCGAATTGACCGTGTCGCAAACCCTGGTCTTTTCCGGCGTGATCGGCGGCATCGGCATGTGGGTTCTCTATAACTTCGTGAACCCGCTCACCATGTGGCTGACCTTTGCCACCTTCGTCGGTTACGCTGTCATTTATACGATGATTCTGAAGCCGGCGACACCGCAAAACATCGTCATCGGCGGCTTGTCCGGTGCCATGCCGCCGGCATTGGGTTGGGCGGCGATTGCCAATGACGTCCCTATGCAAGCATGGATACTGGTCCTGATCATTTTCGTGTGGACGCCACCGCATTTCTGGGCACTGGCTCTTTATCGCCGTGACGATTACGCAAGGTCCGGATTGCCGATGCTGCCCATCACTCACGGCCTCAAGTTCACCCAATTCCATATCCTGCTATACACGATCGCGCTGGTGGCCACGACCATGTTGCCTTACGCGGTGAAGATGAGTGGGCTGATCTATCTCGCGAGCGCCTCGATTCTGGGTGCAATTTTCCTCTGGTATGCATGGCGGATATATCGTCATTACACCGATCTGCTGGCGCGTCAGACATTTACGTATTCAATCGTCTATCTGTCGTTGCTTTTCGTTGCCCTGCTGGCCGATCACTATCTGAAGTTTTAAGGCATGCACTCTCCATCCTTCATCCGGTCGTTTGTTCTTGCGCTGTTCGCCCTGTTTGTACTGGCCGGATGCAACCGTCAACCAGAACAGGTGTTCAAGAACACCGACATCACCGGTCTTGACTATGCCCGCGGCTTTACGCTGACCGACCATACCGGCAAGACCCGTACCCTTGCCGACTTCAAGGGCAAGGCAGTAGTGGTTTTTTTTGGATTTACCCAATGCCCGGACGTCTGTCCGACGACGATGTCGGAGATGGCCGGCGTCATGAAAGAGCTCGGGCCGTTGGCCGACAAGGTTCAGGTATTGTTCATCACAGTCGATCCGGAACGCGACACACAGCAGCTTTTAGCCCAGTATGTGCCTGCGTTCGATTCGCGCTTCCTGGGACTGGTGGGTGATAAAGCGGCAACGGATGCGGTGGCCAAGGAATTCAAGGTCTTCTATCAAAAGGTGCCTGGCAAGACTCCCGGCAGCTATTCGGTGGATCACACCGCGGGAAGCTATGTATTTGATCCGCAGGGGCGTATTCGGCTTTTCATCCGGCACGGACAGGGTACGGAACCGATCGTGCATGATTTGAAGATGCTGCTGTCCTGACAAAGGCAATTACGTGGCACCAAACAAAAAGCGCTCGATATCGAGCGCTTTTTGTTTGGTGCTACTTCAACGATGCTAGGCATCAGGCGTACTCGGCCAATGCGCCTTTCATTTTCTTCAGCGCGGCACTTTCGATCTGGCGAATTCGCTCGGCAGACACGCCGAACTCATCGGCCAACTCATGCAGCGTTGCGCCGGAACCGTCGTCGTTCGATAACCAGCGTGCCTCCACGATGCGACGGGAGCGGGGATCCAGCTTCCCCAGCGCAGTCTCCAGGCCTTCCGACTGGAGCCGGTCATACTGCTGCGCTTCCAACGCCTTGGTCGGCTCATTGGCATCGGAGGACAGGTAAGCAATCGGTGCAAACTTGTCGTCTTCGTCGTCGGTCGGCGCCTCAAGCGCAATATCGCGGCCCGACATGCGGGTTTCCATTTCAATCACTTCTTCACGCTTGACGTTCAACGTCCTGGCAAGATCCTCGACTTGCGCCGGCGTCATGGCGTCCAGCCCTTCCTTGTGGCTGCGCAGGTTGAAAAACAATTTGCGCTGGGCCTTGGTGGTGGCCACCTTGACGAGCCGCCAGTTCTTCAGGATGTACTCGTGCATTTCAGCCTTGATCCAGTGCATCGCATACGAGACCAGGCGCACACCCTGATCAGGGTCGAACCGCTTGACTGCTTTCATCAGCCCGATATTACCTTCCTGAATCAAGTCGGCATGCGGCAATCCGTAACCGAGATAACCGCGTGCAATCGACACCACCAGGCGTAAATGGGATAAAACCAGCTTCTGCGCAGCTGCCAGATCATTGTTGTCCCGAAGACGGCGGGCGAGCGATATTTCTTCTTCCTGCGAAAGCATCGGAAGCCGGTTTACGGCGGAGATATACGCTTCAATGTTGCCCAAGCTGCCCGAAAATCCAAGCGAAAGTGCCTGATTTCCAAAGGGAACTAGTCCGGATTGTGCAGATGGTGTAGTCATTTTTTCTCCTTCTTCCCCAACAAATTCCCGGCCAAAAGACCGGTCAGTCAGATCAGTCGTTATATTAGCACTCTAGGAAACAGAGTGCTAATGAGGGATTTTAAAGGGATGGATAGGTTAATTGCTATTGCAGAAGCGTAATTGATTGCTAACGCTAACTGTATTGAAAATCACAATGACGAAGTTGTGTGAAATCAAGTGTCCGGACGGTATTTTAAAAATCAGGCCAAGCGGGAAAGATGCCGCCGCACTGAAAGCAGGGCACCGAAAAGCCCGAGACCGGAGCTGCCCGCCAATAAAAGAACAACGATCGGCCCATGCAGAGACGAAAGCTGAAATTCGGATGCATACAAACGGGCAAATTCCGCGATTGCGCCATTCAGCGGGCGAAGCGCAGTTCCCACCGCGAGAAGCGCCGTAACCCCAGCCAGCAAACCGAGCAGCGCGCCTGTGTAGTAAAACGGCCTGGAGATATGGCTATCCGTCGCACCGAACAACCGGCAAACTTCGATCTCTTCACGTTGGGTCAACACCTGGAGTCGGACTGTATTGAAGACGACTGCAACCACCACCACCGCCAGTGTCGCCGCAAGGAAAAACAAGCCTAGGCGCAATACCTGCATGAGCGCCGCCAGCCGCTTCACCCAGGCCGAGTCGACCTGCACATATTCGACACCGGGTAGCGCTTTTAATTGCACGGCGATGGCATCAATTTTTCGCGCATCGTCCGCCGACTGGAATCCGGCAAGCTTCAATACATATCCGTCCGGCAGAGGATTCTCGCCCAGGGTGGTAAGGGCGTCGGACAATCCGGTGCGGCTCTTCAGTGCGCTGAGCGCATGTTCACGTGGAATGAATTCAAGCCTGCCCGTATTGCCGGTCTTCTGCAGCACGCGCTGTATATCGGCGGCCAGTGCCCTGGATCGCTCACGGGGTGTGTCGACGCCCATGAATATACTGATCTCGGGTTCCACTGCCAGTTGCTCGCTGACAGGACGCACATTTTCCAACAGGGTCAGCCCGGCGAAAGGAAGGGAAAGGGCGATCGCTATGACGAGGACATTCATGGCGAAGCTTCCCGGCGCATGGGCAAATTGCCTGATTGCATCCGCAATAGCCGCCAGGTGCTGACGGATCCAGGCGCTCATGCTGCGCCTCGCAGGAATTCCGTACCGGCACCCGGGACCAGGCGGCCTTGATGCAACCTGATGATCCGTGTCGCACTTGCAAGGATGTGCTCGTCATGGGTCGAAATCAGGCATGTCACACCGGCGCCGTGAAAGGCTTTCAGTGCGTCGAGGACGAGATCGGCGCTTGCGCGATCAAGGTTGGCTGTCGGTTCGTCGGCAAGGATGATTTGCGGGCGATTGACGATCGCCCGGGCAATGGCCACCCGCTGCTGTTCGCCGCCGGACAAGGTTTGCGGATTGCTCGCCGCTTTTTCGGGAAGTCCCACCTTGTCGAGCGCAGCGCGGGCACGTCGCTCCGCTTCGGCTTTCGTTGAACCCGTCACCAATAGCGGCAGCATGACGTTCGACAGGACGCTGCGGTCAAACAACAGCCGTTGCTGCTGAAAGATCAAGCCGATTTTTCGCCGCAAATAGGGTAGCCCGGCGGCTTGCAAGGCGCCGACATCCTGCCCGTAGACAGTGACGGTGCCCGAAGTCGGTCGTTCGATGGCGGGTATCATTTTGAGCAGGGTGGATTTTCCCGCGCCGGACGGTCCGGAGAGAAACGCCAGTTCGCCGGTCGGGATCGACAGGGTAATGTCCGACAATGCCATTGCATTGCCGCCATAGCGTTTGGATACCTGCTTGAATTCAATCATTGAAATCAGCTCAGCAAGGCGTCGACGAACTCCTCGGCATCGAACGGCTGCAAGTCCTCGATCTTCTCGCCGACACCGATAAAGTACACCGGCACCGGCCGCGTCTTCGCAATGGCCGCAAGCACGCCGCCTTTCGCGGTGCCGTCCAGTTTGGTGACGATCAGTCCGGTCAGTTTGAGCGCATCGTCGAAGGCTTTTACCTGTGCAAGGGCGTTCTGCCCGGTATTGCCATCGATAACGAGCAGGACCTCATGCGGTGCGCCTTCCATGCCTTTGCCAATGACGCGCTGTACCTTCTTCAGCTCTTCCATCAGGTGCAGTTGCGTTGGCAGGCGACCCGCCGTATCTACCATCACGACATTGATCCGGCGCGCTTTCGCCGACTGCACCGCGTCGTAAGCAACGGCGGCCGGGTCTCCGGACTCCTGTGCGATGACCACAACGTTATTGCGCTCGCCCCAGATTGTCAGCTGTTCCCTGGCGGCCGCGCGGAAGGTATCGCCTGCCGCCAGCAGGACAGACTGTTCGTGCGCCTGCAAGTGCTTGGCAAGCTTGCCTATCGTGGTCGTCTTTCCGGCCCCGTTGACGCCGGCAATCATCATCACCAGCGGTTGATGCAGGCCAAGCACCATAGGCTTCTGCAACGGCCTGAGCATGTCGACCAGCAAGCCGCGCAGAGCCGCCTTGACTTGGGCCGCTTCGGTGAGCTTGCCTTCCTTGACCTTCTTCTTGAGGGCGTCGAGCAGATATCGGGTGGCTTCGACACCGGCATCCGAAACCAGCAATGCCGATTCCAGTTCGTCGTACAAATCGTCATCGATCTTTGCGCCGACAAACAGCGTGGTCAGATTGGTCGAAGTCTTCGATAATCCGGTCTTCAGCCGATTGAGCCACGACTGCCGCTGTTCCTGGGACGGTGCAGGTGCGGGAACGATTTCACCTTCCTCATGAATTGGATCTGACACTTCCGCTGGCACATCGGCCGGCGCAGAGGCCAGGCGCGCCGGCACGGCAGCCTTCTGCTTCACCGGCGGCGGCTCGACCGGCTTCTTCGGTGCGGCCCCTGCCGGCGTATCTCCCCTGATGCGGTCAAACCATGATGACTTCTGTTCTGCCGGAGACGGATTTTCCTTATCCTCGACAATAGGCGTCGCTTCCTGGGTCGGCACGATCTCTTCCAATTTCTCGTCGGAAACGGGCGTGTCTTTGGATTTTTTCTTGAAGAAACTAAACATCGGGAATTGAAAGAAGTGCGGTGGGAGGCCGTTCAGCCTCTGCTCGGAAAGAAGATACAATCGCGACATTCTAACAGAGCGTTGCCTATGAAAATCCGGATCGCTGCAATCATGTCGGCCTGGGTGCTGCTTGTCGCCCCACTGCAGTCTCTCGCCGCGCAGGCCCAGCCTGCAAAGGAATTCATGCTGAAGAACGGCATGAAAGTTATCGTCAAGGAAGACAACCGCGCACCCACGGTTGCGCACATGGTCTGGTACAAGGTCGGATCGATGGACGAACAGAGCGGAACCACCGGTGTCGCCCACGTCCTCGAACACATGATGTTCAAAGGTACCAAGACCCTGAAGCCGGGGGAGTTCAGCCAGCGTGTCGCCGCGCTCGGCGGCCGTGAGAACGCCTTCACGAGCAAGGATTACACCGCCTATTTCCAGCAGATCGAAAAGTCGAGGCTGGAACAGGTAATGGCGCTGGAATCGGACCGCATGTCCAACCTCATCTTCGACAAGGACGAGTTCGGCAGGGAAGTTCGCGTGGTAATGGAAGAGCGGCGCTGGCGCACCGAAGACCAGCCGATTCCCTTGCTGTATGAAGCACTGAATGCGACCGCTTTCACCGCGCATCCCTACCACAATCCGATTATCGGCTGGATGAACGACCTTCAGAACATGACGGTGGATGACGCAAAGGCGTGGTACCAGCGCTGGTATGCACCGAACAATGCCACGCTGGTCGTTGCCGGCGACGTGGATGCAAAAAAGGTTCTTGCGCTGGCGGAAAAGTACTACGGCAGGTATCCCAAGGAAGTGCTGCCGCTGCGCAAGCCGCAAATCGAGCCGCCGCAACGCGGCATCAAGCGGATCACCGTCAGGGCGCCGGCCGAGAATCCGTACGTGGTGATGGCATTCAAGGTGCCCACGCTCCGCGACGTGGAAAAGGATCAGGACGTGTATGCCCTTGACGTCCTGGCGGCCGTGCTGGACGGTTACGACAATGCCCGGCTGAATGCAAAGCTGGTGCGCACCGATCGGGTTGCCAATTCGGCGGGCGCCGGCTATTCCAACATCGCGCGTGGTCCCGTCTTGTTCCTTCTGGACGGCACGCCGGCACAGGGCACCACCACCGAACAGCTTGAAAAGATGCTGCGGGCGGAGGTCGAACGGATCGCCAAGGAAGGCGTATCGGAAGAAGAGCTGACGCGGGTAAAGACACAGCTCATCGCCGGACAAATTTATAAGCGCGATTCGGTGTTCGGACAGGCGATGGAGATCGGCGTCATGGAAATGAGCGGCCTTTCCCATAAGGATATCGACCGCATCATCGAGAAACTCAAAACCGTCACGTCGGCGCAGGTCCAGGCGGTTGCCCAGAAATATTTTGGTGATGAAAGCCTGACGGTCGGCACGCTGTATCCACTGCCGCTGTCGGAAAAGAAACCGGCACCTCCACCGCTGCGCCACTAGCATTGCCTGGCGCCTGCGCATATGCCGCAAGCGCCGGCTTCAATGAAATATGACCATGAAAAAATTTGTTTTTGCCTTGGTGATGTGCGTCGCACTGAATGCGCACGCTGCCTTGAAGATCCAATCCTGGACACTCGACAATGGCGCGCGCGTGCTCTTCGTCGAGAACAACTCGATTCCCGTTCTCGACATCAGTGTCGAATTCGACGCCGGCTCACGCCGCGATCCCGCCGATAAAGCCGGCATCGCTTCGCTGACCAATGCGATGCTCGCACGCGGCGTACGCGCCTCTGATGCGCCCCAGAGCGAACCGGCGCTGACCGAGGCGCAGATTTCCGACACCCTGGCCGACACGGCCGCCCAACGCGGCGGCGGTGCGGGAAATGACCGGGCCGGCGTCTCATTGCGGACCCTGTCGTCCACAATGGAGCGCGACAAATCGGTCGCCGTGCTGTCACGTCTTCTTGCGCATCCGAGTTTTCCGGAAGAGCTGCTTGCGCGCGACAAGGCGCGTACCATCGCCGCGATCAAGGAAGATGAAACCAAACCGGAATCCATTGCCGGCAAGGCGTTCTGGAGACTGTTGTACGGAACCCACCCCTATGCGAAACACGAAACGGTTGAATCGGTCCAATCCATATCCCGTGATGATCTGCTGAACTTCCACCGGAATCACTATGTGGCCAACCGCGCAGTAATTGCGATGATCGGCGACATTTCGCGTGCAGACGCCGAGGCGATTGCGAAGCAGTTGACGGTACGCCTGCCGCAAGGTGCGCCACTGCCTGCACTGCCTGCGGTACCCGCCGGACAGGGACAGGAGGAACTGATTACCCACCCTGCTTCCCAGGCGCATATACAGATCGGCATCCCGGCGATCAAGCGGGGCGACCCGGACTTCTTCGCGCTGACGGTCGGCAACTATGTGCTCGGCGGCGGTGGCTTCGTGTCCCGCCTCACGCAGGAGGTGCGCGAAAAGCGCGGCTTGTCGTACAGCGTATACAGCTACTTCAGCCCGATGGCACAGGAAGGGCCGTTCCAGATCGGCCTGCAGACCCAGAAGGAACAGGCGGACGAAGCATTGAAGGTCGTGCGTGACACCGCCGCGCGCTTCCTGCAGGAGGGGCCGACGGCACGCGAGCTGAAAGCGGCGAAGGACAACCTGATCGGCGGCTTCCCGCTGCGCATCGATAATAACCGCAAGATTCTCGACAATATCGCCGTCATCGGTTTCTACGGATTGCCACTGAATTATCTCGATACCTGGACCGAAAACGTGGCCAAGGTGACGGCAGCTGACATCAAGGCAGCGTTCAACCGGAACATTGCCGTCGACCGGCTCGTCACCGTAGTGGTGGGGAACGGCAAGCAAAATGCGAAATAGGCAGGGCGGGAAAACCGCTTCCCGCGGAGGCCTGATTCGCCACGCCGGTCCCGCAAGGCAGGTGCGTATCATCGGTGGCC
>NZ_DAIUCO010000018.1:0-36751 GCF_036846085.1 Noviherbaspirillum sp.
GCGCAGACAAGGGAATTCGATCTGGCCATCCAGCTTCACGGCAGCGGCAACCTGAGCAATCCGATCACCGAGCTGCTCGGCGCCCGCCATGTCGCCGGCTTCTACCAGCTTGGCCAGCGCTGCCCGGACCCGGCGCGGTTTCTGCCGTGGGATGAAAAGGAACATGAAGTATTGCGCTTCATTCACCTGATGAACTTTCTCGGCATTGCCTCCCGCGGCAATGCATTGGAATTCCCGCTTTACGACGCCGACCACGAGTCACTCCGCGCCAGTCATGACGACCTGCCTGGACCGGGCAGCTATGTCTGCGTCCATCCGGGCGCGCGGCTTCCGTCCCGCCGCTGGCTGCCGCAGCGCTTTGCGGAGGTCGCCGACCGGCTGGCGGAGAGCGGCTTTCGGGTGGTGCTGACCGGATCGCATGACGAAAGAGACGTGGTGCGGGCAGTCGCGGATGCGATGCATGCGCCGGCGATCAATCTGTGCGGCGGGACCAGCCTCGGCGGACTGGCAGCACTGATCGCGCAGGCGCGGCTGGTCGTCTGCAACGACACCGGCATCTCGCATATCGCCGCCGCGGTGACCACGCCGAGCGTGATCGTCTGCTGCGGATCGGACCCGGTGCGCTGGGCGCCGCTGGACGCGCAGCGCCATCGCGTGATCGGCGCGGCCGTTCCCTGCAGGCCCTGCATGCATGTGGTTTGCCCGATTGGACATGATTGCGCGGTAGGGGTAAGTGCGGGGGCGGTGATGGAGGTTGTCGAGGAGGTGTTGGCAACGCATCCAAGTTCGCCGAACCAGAGGAAAAGCTCCTTCCCCGTTTCAGCAGGGAAGGTTGGGATGGGGCGGCCCGCGCAAGGGTAGTGAGGTTGATCGACTGTATGCAATAGCTCAACCTCACTACCCCTCCTGGGCCCTCCCTTCGAAGCAGGAGGCAATCGGCCAGTTAAATGAGATAGACAGTCCATTTTCGATTTGCAGCAAAACGCTTATTTTCCCGGAGTGACCCATGAAAGAAGCCCACAGCAAACGCATCCTCGTCACCGGCGGAGCCGGATTCCTGGGTTCGCATCTCTGCGAATACCTGCTGGCGCAAGGACACGACGTGCTGTGCGTGGATAATTTTTACACCGGCAGCAAGCGCAATATTGCGCATCTGCTCAACAACACCCGCTTCGAACTCCTGCGCCATGATGTAACTTTTCCGCTCTACGTGGAGGTGGACGAGATTTACAACCTTGCCTGCCCGGCGTCGCCGGTGCATTACCAGAACGATCCGGTGCAGACCACCAAGACGAGTGTGCACGGCGCGATCAACATGCTCGGACTCGCCAAGCGGGTGAAGGCCCGTATCCTGCAGGCATCGACCAGCGAGGTCTACGGCGATCCGCAGGTGCATCCGCAGACCGAGGACTACTGGGGCCATGTCAATCCGATCGGTATCCGCTCCTGCTACGACGAAGGCAAGCGCTGCGCCGAGACCCTGTTCATGGATTACCGCCGCCAGCACAAACTGGAGGTAAAAATTGCGCGCATATTCAATACCTACGGACCGCGCATGCACCCGAACGACGGCCGCGTCGTGTCGAATTTCATCATCCAGGCGCTGGCCGGCGAACCCCTCACCATCTACGGCGACGGGGCGCAGACGCGTTCGTTCTGCTATGTGGATGACATGATCGGCGCCTTCGACCGGCTGATGAACAGCCCGGCGGGATTCTGCGGGCCGGTCAACCTGGGCAATCCGGTCGAGCATACGATGCTGGAACTGGCCGAACGCATCATCGCGCTGTCCGGTTCGCGGTCGTCCATTGTCTTCAAGCCGCTGCCGAGCGACGATCCGGTGCGGCGCCGGCCGGACATCACGCAGGCGCGGGCCACCCTGCAGTGGGAGCCGAAGGTCGGCCTGTCGGAAGGGTTGGACCGGACCATCGCGTACTTTCGCCAGCTCACCGAATCGACCGGGCAGGGCGCGCAGGCGCACGAAGACGAACCGTCGATGCAGGAACGCAGTTTGCGTGCAAACAGTGCGGTCCATGGCGCCGCCATGGCGCAACCATCCCGATAAGAGGTACGACAATGACTTCATTCCATGCGCGGTTACAGCAAGGCTTTCGTGTCGCGACCACCGCAGCGGCATTGACCGTATTCGGCCTGTTGTCAGGCTGTACGAACGGCGATTCGCCGAACACACCCAAGACGCCGAAGACCGGCATCGAAATGGGTTATTACACCACCACGCACATGGACATGCCCGCGCCGCCGGCAAGAACTTCGCCGGGCATGATGTGAGGTAAGAACGGGACAGGAATTTGGCATGGCGATTGCATCGGGACGACCGGACCCGGATCCTGGCTTACGCATGATGATCGCTGCACGATGTACTTCCGGGATGCGCCGGCACTGCACGGCCGCCCGTTCTCCATATATTGAGGGATCGGACCGGCGCCTATTCGTTGATCCGGCCTGCATTTCGTCACTGCCGGCATCGCGTCGCATGTGTCGATTTCCACGTATCCGCGATGTCGTTCCGTGCCCTCATGCAGTCATGCATGCCGACGTGCGGCAGGAGCGATTTTCCCTCGCAATACCTTCCGCCGGAGACGAAAAATGATCCCGGCACCGCAGGGCGAGCACGTTCGCCTATCCGCCTCGCAGGCTGAACTGGAAGCCACGCTCTGGCTTCCCGCGGACCATATCGGCGTCATATTGTTCGCGCCGGGGAGCGGCTGCCACTCGACGCCGCCGAATGATTACGTCGCCGCCATCCTGCACAATGCGCGCCTCGGCATTTTCTGGTTTGAGCCGCTAAACACGGCGGAAATCCCGTCGCAGCCAATGTGTGAAGACGCGCTGATGCAAAGCACACGGCTTGGCGCGGGCTACGACTGGCTGCGACGGAACCCGGCCACCCGCGATCTTCCTGTAGGCCTGTACGGCGCCGGCCAAAGCGCAACTGCGGCGCTGCAGTTCGCCGCCGAACGCGATGGCGTCGCTGCCATTGTTGCCCGGGGCGCGCATGCGGAACCTGCGGCGCGCAGCTTGCTGAATCGCATCAATGCACCGACGCTGCTGATCGCCGGCGGACTCGACGAGCCGGCGATCCGTACCAATCGCGCCGTGTATGCCGCGTTGCGCTGCCGGAAACGGATTGAGATCGTTCCCGGCGCAACCTGTTCGTTCGAGGAGCCGGGGAATCTTGAAGTGGTGGCGCGCCTGGCCCGCGGCTGGTTCATGCGGCATACGCATTCGCGCGCGCGCTTCTCGTCGGGGTTGTCGCTTTGGGGCGGAATGTAGGAGGGAATCGCGTGCCCGCATCGGTCAGGCGCAGGCACGCGGTACTTCAGGCCATGGACATCAGGCCAGTGACATCAGGCCATTTTCTTCGACAGGTCCCACATGGCGTCGACCAGGCGATCGACGTCCGACACGCTATGCCACAAGTGGGTCGAGATGCGGATGACGTAGTGGTCTCTTTCCGATCCGATCACCGGAACGTTGACATTGCGGATCACGAAACCTTTCGGATAGTCGTTCAGCATCCGTGTCACGAAGGCGGTCGATTTGGCGGAGTCGAGCACGTCGGCCGGATTGTGGAACGGATTGAACGACGTGAGTGCCGAGACCAGGCGCGGATCGTCCTTCGGCGAATACAGCCGCGTGACGCCCCAACGCTCTGTGATCCGCTCTTTCAGGTATGCGGAAAGGGTCAGGTCGTAGGTTTCGATTTTCTTGCGTCCGATCTCATCCCAAATGTCGCATGCCTTCACCAGTGCGTTGAACATCGGCGTATGCAGGCTTCCGCAACTGGTGACCACGCTTCCGACATCGAATGTGGACGTGGCGGTGCGAACGCCCGACTGCGCCGCGGTCGGGAAACTGCTGGTATGGATCGGGAACCACTTCGGCAACGGCAGGGGATTGGATGCGCGGATCTTGTTACGGATGACGAGGATGCCGGTCGAGCCCGGGCCGCATTGCCACTTATGTCCTGCGCCGGACATGAAATCCATGCCGAGGTTGGCGTAGTTGAGGGCCATCATGCCCGGCAGGTGAGCACCGTCGCAGATACTGATCAGTTCATTCGCCTTGGCGACATTCATCAGTTCGACGAGCGGCAGCATCGTGCCGGTCTTGTAGGTCGGCGAGGACCACATCATTGCACGGACACGCTTGCCGCTGGCTCTGAGCTGGGAGATGCGCTGCGTAAACAGATCGGCGTAGGTCTCCGCGGTCTGGTTATTCCCAACGGGCAGTGCGATGCGGGACACCTCGATGCCGTAGCGTGCAACCGCAATTGCCAAAGGCGTGTCTCCGCCCGGATGTTCATGGTTCGTGGTGACGACCACATCACCGGCTTTCCAGTCCAGGCCGAGAATCGCGTGGCACATGCCGGACGACGTATTGGCGGAGAAAGCAAGTTCGTCCGGATCCACGCCGAAGCCGGGGGCGACCCTTGTGCGCTGAGTCAGCAGGTTGCTATATCCGCTGAGGGATTCCTTGGCCCTTTCACGGTTTTCCTCGTCAAACAAGTCCAGCGTCAGTTTCGGCATGGAGCCTGCCGTACCGATGTTCATGAATGTCTTGTTCGGGTTCAGTATGAACATGCGATTAACGCTTTCCCAGAAGCGCTCATCCTGCACCAGCTGACTTCTCAAACTGCCGGCGCCTGGGCCGCCATTATTGGCGAACGCAGTCAGGGGACTGAACGCTGCAACGGAAGCGCCTGCGCCGAGTATGCGCAGAAAGTCCCGCCTGCTCGGCGTCCAGCGCTTTACTTCCTCGTCGGAAAAGGAAAGCTCTGTATTTTGCGGATTGCCTTGTTCGACTGCCTTGTTCATGGTGCTGTCTCCTTAAGTGGAATTATGTGTTTCAACGGCGGCCGGCGACGACCGCAATTTCGATTTGCACATCCCGTGGAAGCCGTGCAACCTCGACCGTAGCGCGGGCCGGGGCATTGGTCTTAAAGTATTCGCCGTAAATCTTGTTCATCACGGCAAAGTCATTAAGATTCTTCATGTAGACCGTACTCATCACCACATCGTCATAGGACAAGCCCTGAGAGCGCAGCTTGGCGCCGATGTAGTCGAGAACCAGTCTTGTCTGTTCTTCGATCGTTGTTCCCTGAACCGCATTGCCCGCCGTGTTCAGCGGAATGACCCCCGAGAGAAAAACCAGTCCGCCATACGAAGTCATCTGGGAATAGGGACCAATCGCCGGATAAATCTTGTCGGTCGACAGCACCTCCTTCGACATCTTCCCCGGCGTGGAACAGCCGGTCAGTCCCATTACTGCAGCAGCGATGCACACACTCATCACAATATTTTTTTTGCTCATCAGAATGTCTCCATGATTGGTATTGTTAGGAATGAATAACACTGGTCTTCGGATGTTCGGATGTGACGACTTCGTTTTCGGATGCTGCTGCGCGCCTATATGCATTTCCCAGCTGTATCCATATAACGCATGAGTCTTTCGCTGCAGCATGCTATGGCCATTCAGGTCTCCTTGTATGCAAGGTGGTCTCTTGTCTGTTATTAAACATATGCCTTTAAAGGTGCTGTGATTTGATCTATGCCAATCATCTGACCCGCATCAACCTTGAAATACGGGCAACCATGCCTATGAAGAAATGTTTTTCGCCATGCGCATCCGACACATGAAACTTGCTGCTCAAATAACAGGCACATGAATTGCATCGAGGGATATGTTTTTACGGGGGATCGATCTTCGGCGAAATGCGCGAGATGGCGACGTCATAAACATGTTGGTTTCATGGGATGCGGAGCGATACCGTTTCTATGCATCACGCATTTGAAGATTTTGCTCGACAGGATGTTGCGGTTTGCAATGAATGTTTCTGTTATCAGCTGTCACCGACAGCGACGCATTACAGCCAAGGAGATGTCATGAAACCAAGGATGGGGTTGGCAGCGTTGATGCTGGCAACATTGACCGGTTGCGGTGGCGGCTACGTATCGGTCGGGGTAAGCAGCGGCTTCGACTATTACGACGATGAACCTTTTTTGTTCTGGGGAGGAAACAGCAGCGGGGACCAGGTTGTGGATGCGAATAACGATCCATTCGCCTTTTATTCCGATTCAGGGTGCCTTTACAACATCCGCACCGGGCGCGAAAACATCGATTTCTGCCTGACATCGAATCCGGGTATCGCCGTCTATGCCGGGTTGCCGGTACGAATCGCGAATGTGCGTTCAGCGGCAGGCACATGCATCGCCGCGCTCGTCGACGAGGCGACGCGCAACTTCATCGATATCGAGCTCGATCCGCGTGGAAGGGAAGTGGTTTTCGTGACGGCGCTTCGCCCCGACCTGTGCTTTGTCTGAAGCCCGCTCCGCCGGTCCGGGATTGCACCGCGACTATGCGGACCGGCCCGACGCCGCGCGCCTGCGCCAGATGACCAGCATATAGACCGCGGCATTCACCGCCACCAATACCATTCCGATCAGGTAGCGAAGTTCCACGGTCAGGTCGTCCGGGTACATCACCTTGAGCACGAAATGCTCCACGAACCCGGCCGCATAGCCATCCTGGTGGCCGAGCACGCGCAAATGATTTTCCAGCGGCGTGAGCGGGCAGATGAGGTTGGCCCATTGCACGATCACGGCCCAGCACAGCGCGGCAAGATGGTAAGGCATCAGCTTCGGATAGCGCAGCAGCAGCAGTCCGCCGAGCAGCGTGAATACGGCAAAGGCGAAATGCGTGACGAGTACGATGTCGGCAAGAAATCTATACAGCATGGCGAATCATGGCGGGAGACAGAGGCTGAAACAGACCGCCAGTGTATCAGCGCACCGGAGCCGTTCAATCCCGGCGGAATATCACCATGTGCTGCCAGGGCAAACTGTTGATGGTGCGTTCCCACGACAGTCCATGGCGGGTCGCCTCCCTGCGTATCTGTGCCTCGCTCATCTTGTGCAGTGGCTTGATGGGAACAGCCGGATCTTCCGCCCGATACTCGACGAACACTACGCGGCCGCCGGGTTTCAGCGACCGGACGATGCTGTCAAGCACTTCGGCCGGATATTCAAGTTCGTGATAGACATCGACCATCAACGCGAGATCGACCGTTGCTGCAGGCAGCCGCGTGTCGGTTGCGCTTGCGAGTACGGGCAACACGTTGCCGGCACCGCGCTGCTGCATCCTTTCCTTGATCATGCGGATCATTTCCGGTTGCACATCCACCGCATACACTTTTCCGCCATCGCCCACGCGCGGCGAAATCAGCCAGGTGTAGTAACCGGTGCCCGCGCCGACATCGGCCACCGTCATGCCCGGCTTCAGCGCCAGTCCTTCCAGCAACAGATCGGGCCGTTCCTCCTTCACCCGGTCCGCGCGATCCAGCCAGTCCGCGCCTTGCCAGCCCATCACCTGCGAGATTTCACGTCCAAGATAGGTCTTGCCGATGCCGTCGCGACTGCGCGCGGTCTGGCCGTATGTCGCCGCCGTTGCGTCGGGAGCGGCTGCCGGCTGCCGTGCGAGGCCGGACGGCGAGACGGTGAGCAGTCCCACACACAACAAAAAGGTGGTCAAGAAGGTGATAGAAGGTTTGTACATCGCAATTTCCCTGATGATTTCCAAGAAGAACCATTCACAGCGGCTTTTGCAAGGTTTTGCCCGGTTCCGACAAAAATAATGCCTCGCCCGTTATAGACAAGCCCGTTCCCGGCAAGTGCTTCGATATACTGCGAAAGTGCTTGGCCGAACGGATTCCGGCACAGAAAGCGCAGCAGGCCGCCAGTGCTTGTCCTAGCCATGCCCTGAGTGGAGAATGCATGTGCAATAAATGCAATATCGACGTGAAGCGGTGCCGACCATGCTGATCAATATGCGACCGGCCGATGAAGACATCTTTGCCGGCGACGGCGAGATGGCCGCCGCGATGCGCGCCTTCGACTGGAGCCGGACGCCGGTAGGCCCGGTGGAGGGATGGCCTCCCAGCCTGCGGACCGCGGTTCGCATCCTGCTGCAATGCCGGCTGCCGATGTACATGGCCTGGGGCCGGGAATTCATCCAGTTCTACAACGATGCCTACAGTTCAATCCTGGGCAACAAGCACCCGGGAGCAATCGGCCTCGCCGCGCCGGACACCTGGTCCGAAATATGGCCCACGATCGGCCCGATGTGGGAGCAGGTCTGGAAGGGCGAATCGATCGGCTTCGATGATTTCAAGCTCACCATCGAACGCTTCGGCTACCCGGAGGATTGCTACTTCAACTTTTCCTACAGCCCGGTCCCGGACGATGCCGGCAATGTGGCGGGTGTACTGGTTACCTTCGCCGAAACGACGAAGCAGGTCGTCATCGAGCAGCGCCAGCGCTTCCGTCTTGCCCTGGCCGACAGGCTGCGCAACCTCTCCGACCCGATCGACGTCATGGCCGCCGCCAGCGAACTGCTGGGGACTTACCTGAATGTCGCGCGTGTCGGTTACGGCGAGATCGACTCCCGGGAAGAGACGGTCGCGGTTGAGCGGGACTGGACAAACGGCCGGATTCCGAGCCTCGCCGGTGAAACCCGGCCGCTGAACGGCTTCGGGCCGATGATCATCGACGAGCTGAGGGCAGGGCGGGTGCTGCGGCTGCAGGACATCGCCGCCGATCCGCATTCCGCTCCCTATGCGGAGGGATATGCGAGCATCGGAACCCGGTCACTGCTGGTCGTGCCCCTGATCAAGGCCGGCCGTTTCACCGCGGTGTTTTATTTGCATGAGCCCGAGCCGCGCAGATGGTCCGACGACGATGCATCGCTGGCGGAGGACGTCGCCGAACGCACCTGGGAAGCGCTGGAACGGGTCCGCGCCGAGCAGGCGCTGCGCGATAGCGAAGAGCATTACCGGCATACGGTCGAACTCAACCCGCATGTGCAGTGGACGGCCGGGCCCGAGGGGCAGCTGGACCGGGTATCGCGTCGCTGGTCCGAGTGGACCGGTACGTCAGGCCTGGGCAGCTCATGGGGCGATGCCATTCATCCGGAGGATCGTGCACGGTCGATGGATGCATGGTCTGCATCCATCGCGACCGGCGACGACTACGACATCGAACATCGGGTGCGCATGCGTGACGGCGGCTATCACTGGATGCGCTCGCGCGCCTATCGCCGCGCCGACAGCGCCGGCGGCATTGTCAAATGGTATGGCACGACACAGGATATTAACGACGCCAAGCTCGTCAACGAAGCGCTTGCGAAGCAGGAACAGGAGTTCAGGACACTGGCGGAGGCCATGCCGAACCATGCATGGATGGCAGACTGCGACGGCAAGATCTTCTGGTTCAACAGGCGGGTGTACGATTACACTGGCGCCGGGCCGGGAGAACTGGATACCGATGAATGGATCAAGGTGGTGCACCCGGACGATGTCGGCACCACGATGGCAGCGTGGTCGCAATCGATTGCCCGGGGCGTTCACTATGAGAACAGATTTCGCCTGCGGCGGCGCGATGGCGAATACCGATGGTACATCGCGCGTGCCTTGCCGGTACATGACGAACGCGGCAACGTGAGCCGCTGGGTCGGCACCAATACCGACGTACATGAACAGACGGTAGGGACCGAGCGCCTGGCCCAGATCAACGTCAGCCTGGAAGAAGAAGTGGCCAGCCGTACCGCCGACCGCGACCGCATGTGGCGGCTGTCCACGGACATCATGCTGGTTGCGCGCTTCGACGCCACCATCACCGCGGTCAATCCCGCTTGGTCGATGGTCCTGGGCTGGAGCGACAGGGAACTGCTCGGGAAACGATTCCTCGATTTTGTCCATCCGGACGACATGGCGAGCACGCTGGCCGAGGCCGGAAAGCTGGCGCAGGGCATAAGGACGCTGCGCTTCGAGAACCGCTACAGGCACAAGAACGGGTCGTGGCATTGGCTGTCCTGGATTGCGGTTCCGGATTCGGAATATATCCATGCCGTCGCGCGGGACGTCACCGCCGAAAAGAAGCAGGCGGAAGCATTGCTGCATGCCGAACAGGCGCTGCGCCAGGCGCAGAAGATGGAAGCGGTCGGTCAGCTGACCGGCGGTATCGCGCATGACTTCAACAATCTCCTGGCTGACATGATCGGCAATCTGGAAGTGATGCAGATGCGCATCCGGCAGGGAAGGACGGACGGCCTCGACCGCTATATCAACGGGGCCACTGCCGCCGCCGATCGCGCTGCCGCGCTGACCCACCGCCTGCTCGCCTTTTCGCGCCAGCAGACGCTGGACCCGAAACCCACCTCCCTGAATCGCCTCGCCGGATCGATGGAGGACCTCATCAAGCGCACGGTGGGGCCGTCCATCGTGACCGACATGGCGCTCGCGGAAACGCTGTGGGGTACGTTGTGCGACCAGAACCAGCTTGAAAATGCGCTGCTCAACCTCGTCATCAATGCCCGGGATGCGATGCCCGACGGCGGGCGGCTGACGATCAGTACCGCCAACGCGGATGCGCAAGGCATGCCGGTTCCGATGGATCTTCCGCCCGGGGAGTACGTGCTTCTCAGCGTCACCGACACCGGAATGGGCATGACGCCCGAAGTGGCCGCACGCGCGTTCGATCCGTTCTTCACCACCAAGCCGCTGGGCCAGGGAACCGGCCTCGGCCTGTCGATGATTTATGGTTTCGTCACCCAGTCAGGGGGGCATATACGAATCACGTCCCAGCCCGGCCGGGGAACGACGGTTACTTTGTACCTTCCCAGGCATGACTGCACGGCAGCGGACGACGAGGCCAAGGAAGTCGCCCAGCCGCAGCCCGCGCCCGCCGCCCTGAAGGTGCTGGTCGTCGATGATGAGGCCGATCTGCGCGATGTCCTGGTGGAGATGTTGCGCGAGTGGGGTTATGCGCCCCTGGCGGCGGCCGATGCTGCCGAAGCACTGTCGATGATGACATCGTCCGTGGACATCGACCTGCTGGTGACCGATGTCGGACTGCCGGGGGGCATGAACGGACGCCAGCTCGCCGATGTGGCCCGCACGCTGCGTCCCGACCTGCGGGTGCTTCTCATCACGGGCTATGCGGAAAACTCAGCAATCCGCAATGGCGAACTTGCACCCGGGATGGAAGTGATGTCCAAGCCGTTCGCGATGGAGGCTTTCGCCGGCAGGCTGCGCGGCATGACCGATGGCCTGCACAGGGAAACACGCCGGCGGGCATAATGTCCGGCTTTGCTCGCGCGCGCGCAAGGCTGTACACTTCCTGCCGGCGAACGACAAAGAACGGGCCGCCGCAGGTTCCCGGTGGAATGCCCGGCCTTGCAGCGCAATCCTCTTCACGCCGTGCCATTGTCCATGTGACTTTCTGCCAACGACAACGCGCAAGCTGCATGGCGCGCCGGCGAGAGTCCGCTCGTTTTGCTTCCACTACGCTGATGAAATCCTTGTTCAACCGGCTGCGCCGCTATCTTCCCGAACCCGTCAAGATCGATGCACGAGAACGCACTCGATCGATCGTCGGCATGCTGGTCGGCCTGTTCGTCACCGGCGCCGCAAGTCAGTGGCTCCTCGGTGCCGCTCCCGGCAGCACATGGCTGGTTGCACCGATGGGCGCTTCCGCCGTATTGCTCTTCGCCGTGCCGGCGAGTCCGCTCGCGCAACCATGGCCGATGCTGGGCGGGAACATGATTTCGGCGCTGATCGGTATCTGTTGCGCCGCACTGATCCCGTATCCGCTCGCGTCGGCATGCATCGCCGCCGGCCTTGCCATATCGGCGATGTTCCTGCTGCGCTGCCTGCATCCGCCGGGCGGCGCACTGGCATTGGGGACGGCCCTTGCCGCGCCGGCAATTGCACAGCATGAGTTCGGGCAGTATGTCGGCCATGCCATCCTGCCTGTCGTGCTGAACGCGATGCTGCTGCTGGCCGCGGCGGTTGCCTACAACAACCTGTGCGGCCGCCGGTACCCGCATTTCGCGCCCGACCATGCCAACCAGCATCGCACCGACGATCTGCTACCCACCGAACGGCTCGGCATCACGCCTGCCGACCTCGATGCGGCGCTCAAGCAGTACAACCAGTTGCTGGACATCAGCCGCGACGACCTGGAGGAAATCCTGCTGCGCACCGAGATGCAGGTGTACCAGCGGCGCTTCGGCGAGATTACCTGCGAGGACATCATGTCCCGCGATATCGTCAAGGTCGAGTTCGGCACCGACTTGCAATCCGCCTGGAATCTAATGAATGAGCATGATATCAAGGCACTGCCGGTGGTGAATCGCTTTCAGCGCATCATCGGCATCATCACCCAGCATGATTTCATCAAGCAGTGCGACATCAATACCGTGGAGGGATTGGCGGCTTCGTTGCGTGCACTATTGACGCGCACGCTACGCACGCATTCCGAAAAGCCGGAAGTGGTCGGGCAGATCATGACCGCCGACGTGCAGACCGCCTTCGCCGACCAGCCTATTGCCACCCTTGTGGCCCTGTTCGCCGATAGCGGCCTGCATCATCTGCCGATCGTCGACCGCAACGGCCGGCTGGTCGGCATGATCACGCAATCGGACCTGGTTGCTGCACTCTACCGGGCGCGCCTGGAGCAGGAGGACGCGGTGGCGCCGAACACCCGCCGATTGCGCTTGGCCTCGTTGAAATCCTAGGGCATATCAAACACAGCCTAACCAAGCAAACGCGTAAAAATGCGCGTCGCCATCAGGCCTGGTGCGGTGTGGTGGCTGGCCGGCGACATCAGGCGCGTCAACAGCGCCATGGTCTCCGCCTTGTCGGACAGCGATGCAAGCTGCTCCTCCAGGCGGCGCAGGTCGGCGTTGAATTCGTTGCCGCTGTCATCGACACCATCGCGCGCGTAGTGCTGCCGAATGACGCCGCGCGCCATCGTGCGGTGCTGCCTGCCAGCCGTCTGCTGGCCGAGCGTATCCAGCAGTCTTTGCTTGGCCTTGAACGTGAGCTGGCGCGGCTTTGCCTGCGGTGCCGGTTCGGCCGACATGTCGCCCGCAATCCAGTCGGCGATGATCTGCTGTTCGTATGCGGTGAATACACCGAACATGTCGGCCCGGTCGCCCTGGATCAGCTTCCAGAAACGGCTGTGGCTCGGGTCCTGGTTGCGCTTGATCCAGCCTGCGTGTTCCAGGCTTGCGAGGAAGTCCGGGATACGTGCCGGATCGGAGAGCCAGTCGTTGACGGTGCGTCCCGCCACCCGGCAATAATCGGAATGCAGGTGCTTGCCGACCGCGCTCTTGCGTTCGAAAATGCCGATCAGTTCCTTCTCCAGGTCGAACGAGGCGATCACCGACGTGGTGCCGGCGCCCAGCATGTTGAGCAGGTAACCCTCCTTCACGCGCCGGTAGAAGTCCGCCGTGTCGCCGATGCGGGGGCGTGCATCCATCAATCCCTGCAGCGATTTCTGCGCATGGCCGGTATCGGCGTTGTCGACCGTGACATGAAGCGTGAAGTAATAGGGATCGATGCCCAGTTCATTCAATTCATAGGCAGTGATCAGCAGATGCAGGGGGAGCTGTTCATACCCGAGATTGAAGCCGATCACCTCGGGCAGGAATTCGTCCGCATGATGCGCCAGCGCGAGCTGGATCGCACCCTGCACAAAATGCTGGTCGGACAGCTTGTCCCATTGCTCGCAACCATTCGACGCCAGCAATTCACGATAGAGCACCACGTGGTTCTTGGTCGGCAGTCCTTCTCCCAGTTCTTCCAGATAGATCCGGATCAGCGATGCAAAGCGGGCGTCGTTCCATCTCGACAGCACGCCGTAGAGCCATGCACCATCGACCAGCTTCGTCGGCGCAACGCATTTCAGGAAATACAGCGCGTGTGACTTGTTACGGAAGTAACGCCGTGCGCCGCCGGCCTTGCGGGCTTCGAGATACTCGTGGTACTGCCGTCCGACGCTCTCGGTGTTGGCATCGATCCAGGACGCCAGCATGCGCATATCGTCAGGCAGGTCGCAATCCAGGCCTTGCGTTTCTTTCAGCTTTGCACGCAGGAAATCGCGCGCCTGTTCCATCGCACCGTTGTCGGCCTCGGTGTCGAGCAGCGAAAAATACATCGACCGGACGGCGCTTCTGTCTACGTCCTTGTGCACCTCTTCAAGCAGAGTGTCTGCCTTGAAATCCTGATACATGAGCTTATCCTTTTCATTTCCAATGCACGCCAGATGCATTTACGATCCGTATTGCTATGCATTCCCCGTGCCTGAACATTCCGTCGAAGGCAAATCTCCATCGGCAGGGGAAGGTTTGTTCAAGACAAGGCGCCATGCGGCTTGCCGGCCGGGATTGGTTTTCATGGACATGAGGAAACTGCGCGGCTTTACCATCGACGCGACAAATTTACATATTGAATGTCCGCATGGCAGGCATTCATGTAGCGGCTCCCCGGCAAAATGCGGTTCCCTCCGGAAAGCTGTGGCTGCAATGGAATTCGTCTATGATGGCAACCCGAATTCCTGCAAAAAGCGATGACACGATGAATCAAGATTCCGCATCCCCAGACGACCTGCCGGCCGATGAAACAGCTGCCGAAGACGGCGTCATCCATGAAGCGCGCCTTTGGCGAGACGACGGCTGGACCGCCCGGGTCATCAAGAATGAAGACGATGACGGCTGGGCAGTGGAAATGATCAAGGATGGTGAAGCGGAGCCGGCACTGGTCGGCCCCTGGACCATGGGCCGCGACAAGAAAAATCCAAAGCCGCTCGACACCTCCGCGTTCCATACGCTGGTGAAGACGGCATCGGAAGTACTGCGCCGGCATGAGCAGCAGCTGCATGCGATGCTGCACAAGAGCGTCGATGTCGACACCGGCTCCGCAAGGATCACGGTCATGCTCGACATCGTGCCGGACGAGGACGATCCGTATGCGCTGCTGAGCGCACGCGACGAATCCGGCGAACAGCTTGCCCAGGTGACCGTCGCGCCGAACTTCAAGCTCAACCCGGGCAGCGCGGCGAAATGGATTGAAAACGAATTCCGCAAGCCCGACTAAGTAAGCAACCGCAGGGAACACAATGAACCCGACGAGCATGAACAATTCCGGCCTGCCGTTTCGTTATCCGCGCGTGCTCAGCATCGCCGGCTCCGACAGCGGCGGCGGTGCCGGCATCCAGGCCGATCTGAAAACCTGTTCCGCACTGGGCTGCTATGGCATGACCGCCATCACGGCGATCACTGCGCAGAACACCCGCGGTGTCACCGGCATCCACGCGGTGCCGCCGACCATGCTGGAACAACAGATCGATGCGGTGATGGATGACATCGGGGTCGATGCCGTCAAGCTCGGCATGCTGCACGATCCGGAAGTGGTGCATGTGGTGGCGCGCGCCATCCGTCGCTACCGGTGGCGGAACGTCGTGCTGGACCCGGTGATGGTAGCCACCAGCGGCGACTGCCTGATCGCGGAGGAAACCGTTGCGGTACTGGTCAGGGAACTGTTTCCACTGGCGACGGTGGTGACGCCCAACCTCGATGAAGCTTCACTGCTGCTGAACCGACCGGTGCGCGAAGAGGCGCAACTGGCGGATGCCGCCAATGACTTGCTGCGGCTCGGAACGCGCGCGGTCTTGCTGAAAGGCGGACATCTCGCCGGCGAGCGGCTTGTCGACCTGCTGCTGCAGGTCGACGCGCAACCTCTGCGCCTGGAAGGCGCGCGCATCGAAAGCCGCAACACCCATGGCACCGGCTGCACGTTGTCGACCGCGATTGCCTGCCGTCTCGCCCTCGGCGATTCGCTGGCGGAGGCGGTGACGCTCGCGCATGGCTATATCCGTGAATCGATCGCGCAGGGCGCCGATGTGCGTACCGGCGGCGGCCATGGGCCGTTGAATCACTTCCATGCGCCGCAAATCCTGCGCAAGTTGCGCACGGCGTGATGGTCGAACGCTCCTATCCCGGCAGCTTGAGGTCGAAGCGTACCGACAGGTAACGCAACGCACAGGTCACGAATACGCTTGACCCGACCGCGACCGCCTGCGATACCGGCAGCCAGTCAAGCACGAGAAAGGTCCAGCAGCCGGCGAACGAGCAGGTCGCATACAGGTGCCCGCGCCGGAACACCAGCGGTATTTCGTTGCAGATGACATCGCGCAGCACGCCGCCGAAGATGCCGGTGATCACCCCCATCATCACGCATACGAACACCGGCATCCCGGCGTCCACGGCCAGCGAGGTGCCGGCAACGCTGAATACTCCCAGCCCCACCGTGTCGGCGATGATGATGATCTTTTCCGACAGCCCCGAACGGAGATGCGGCAGGATCGGGGTCGCCACCAGCGCAACGATAAAAACCATCAGGGTGTATTCGTGATGCTCTACCCAGAACAACGGCCTGCGGTCGAGCAGCAGGTCGCGCAGAGTCCCGCCGCCGAAGGCTGTGATGAAAGCGACGGTAAATACACCGACGATATCCATGTCCTTGCGCCGGGCCTCGATGAATCCGGAGCAGGCAAACGACAGGATGCCGAGCGCTTCGACAATGTGAAGCAGGGTAGTGATATTGATGCGGATGCCGATATTCAATTGCTTGCCTTTCAGCGGATATGGAAATGCGAATGTGCGTTATTCATTATTTAATATCAGCCTTTGCCATGTTCGGAACTCGTTTCATAAATAACCCCATGCAACATTTTGTCACCCCTGTGTAGGGCAAAGCAGGGGTTTCGTGGAGCGAAGGCCCATGCTGCGTGACAGTCCGCGCCTGCAAGCACAGATGCGCGCTTAAAAAGGGGATTCAGGTTGACGGCGACGAGTGTAGCCAATTCTGCGTTTGTCATGCCGCTTTCGCCTTCAGCGTACCGACTGGGACCACCGGGTCCGCATGGGGAAAAGAAGAGCAGTCATCTCCCAATAGTAGCAATGAAAAAGTGACTGCAAGTAGAGTTTGCCGCTCAAGAGTTAGCTGCTATCATCGATCGCAACTGCTGCCCGCGCGGCGTCGACTCCGTAGCGAGACCGGGCAATGTCTACGATATCGAGGCCTGCTTAATCTGCCATGGTTGCTCGAACCAAGAAGCGGTATCGCATCCCTTCTACTGCGGTAGGCGGCGCTCTTCACGTCCGCCGAATGCGGCAGGCTTCGTCCCGAAGTCTGGCGCCATGTGAAGCCGGCGGGTTGCCAAGGCAGCGATTTCCCGGCTTGTTGCCTGCAATCGGCAAAAGCGAGGTTCCGGCTTCTTCCCTATTCCGTGCCGCAATGGCAGCTACCGGAATAGACCTGCCCGCAATGAATTTCAATGGATTTTCGGCTGAATCCCCGGACGCTTTCCTTCGCCGGAATCAGCTTGATCTGTTCACCAGACTGAACCCTGCAATCCATTCAACCGACGGCCTCATTGCCCTGCATCCCGCCTGTATCGTTCAAGGCGGCGATCGTCAGGCCTGCAGGGTGATGGATGCCGCATCCATGCGTATCCGCCTGCAGCGGGCGATAGACGCCGCTGTTGTGGTTCGAAATGACATGCCATAAGGACGAACATCATGGACAACGTATCGATCAGAATCCTGTTGATTGACGATAATCCCGGCGATGCAATCCTGATCGAACGTATGCTGGCGCAGGTAAGAACGCCGCCAATGGAAGTCAGCTGGGCAAGCAACCTGAGTTCTGGCATCGAGCTGTTGAATGCGGGCAGCGCCGACCTGGTTTTGCTGGATCTGGGCCTGCCGGAAAGCATCGGCTTGGATACCGTCAGAAATTTGTACAGAAAGGTATCGACGATACCTGCGGTCGTGGTGATGAGCGAACTCGCGGACGAGGACATCGCCGTGCAGGCAGTGCAGTGCGGCGCGCAAGACTATCTGATCAAAGGCGAGGTGAACAGCGCCTTGCTGATCCGGTCCATCCGGTATGCACTGGAGCGCAGCCAGGCGAAAATTGCCCTGCAACAGGCCAACGACGAGCTGGAGCATCGGGTTCGGGAACGCACGACGCAGCTGGCGAAAGTCATCGAGGAACTCCATGAGGGCATCGCCAATCGGGAGCTTGCGGAACGCCGCATCCGCTACATGGCGCATTACGATGAGCTGACCGGCCTGCCGAATCGGGTGCTGCTGCGCGACCGGATCATGCAGGCCATCGGCCAGGCTCGCTGCTGCAACACGCGCATCGCCATCGTGTTCATCGATCTGGATAATTTCAAGCACGTCAACGATTCGCTCGGGCACCAGGTCGGCGACCGCCTGCTGCAGGCTGTCGCCGGGCGGGTGCGTCAATGCCTGCGCAATGGCGATATCGGCGCGCGTCTTGGCGGCGACGAATTCGTGTTGATTCTTCCCCTCGTCGGCGAGGAAGACGATCCCGGTGCGATCGCGCAAGGGGTGCTGGACGCGCTGGCGCAGCCGTTCTCCATCGATGGCCACATGCTGCATATGGGCGCCAGCATCGGCATCAGCACCTATCCGAACGACGGCAATGATGTGGATACGCTGATGCGCGCCGCCGATACCGCGATGTATCACGCCAAGGGAAGAGGGCGCGGCAATTTCCAGTTTTTCACGCCGGCGCTCGACCGGGCCGCCCATGAGCGCCTGGACATCGAGAACCGGCTACGCAATGCGCTCGCGAACCATGAGTTCGTGCTCCATTATCAACCCCAGGTCGATATCAAAAGCGGCGCCATCTTCAGCGCGGAAGCATTGCTGCGCTGGCGTCAGCCCGGCAAGGAGCCGGTCTCCTGCGAAGCATTCATCGCGAGCGCCGAGGACACCGGATTGATCCTGCCGCTCGGAGACTGGGTATTGCGGCAGGCATGCAATCAGCTGAAGCTATGGCGCGCCGAGGGTCATGCCGATCTACGGATCGCAGTCAACCTGTCGCCGCTCCAGATAGGCCGGCCCGGCTTTCCGGCGACGGTTGCCCGGATTCTTCATGAGACGGGATTGCCCGCCAATGCGCTGGATCTTGAAATCACCGAAGGTGTGATGATGCAGCGTAACGAGTTCACGCTTGCGACCCTGATCAGCCTCAGCACGATGGGCGTACAGCTTTCGGTTGATGATTTCGGCACCGGGTATTCCAGCTTGTCCTATCTGCAGCGTTTTCCTGTGCATGCGCTCAAAGTCGACCGCTCGTTCGTACGCGGCATCGGTCACGATATGAACAACACGACGCTGGTTACGGCAATCATCGCGATGGCAAAAAGCCTGCGGTTGAAGGTGCTCGCCGAAGGGGTCGAAACCGACGAGCAGGCGAGCTTTCTCCTGGCGCACGGCTGTCCGGCGGCACAGGGGTACTTTTACGGTGCCGCGGTATCGCCGGCAAATTTCTCCAGGCTCATGATGCGGTCCTGAACCTCGTACTCCTGCCGTGCCGGCGCCATACCCCGTTCATGCCGGTTATTGCGCTCGCGGAACGCGGAAGAATCCTCGCTTCGACGACGTCCCCATCCGTGGTGTCCAGACACGCGGTTACGCCGCGGCGCGTGCGCTCCTCGTCCCCATGATCCGTCTGTTTCCATAGCCTGCGACCACCGGCCCAGGGCAGGCATCTGCGCGCCGGCAATTCATTAAGCAGTCATAAAGCTTTCGTATGATTGCGCCAGTTTAATTTCATATAGGCAACATCATGGCATTCGGATTCCATCGCGCGGCACGACGCCTCCTTCTCTCGGCCGCACTTTTCGCTCCCCTCCTGTCCAGCGCTTCGGCCGATCCCATCGTGATCGGCCAGGCCATCGACCTTTCCAGTTCGAATGCCGATATCGGCCGTGACTATGTGGCAGGAATAAAAACCTACTTCGACGCCCTCAATGCGGCAGGCGGCATCGGTGGCCGCCAGGTGCGGTACATTGCCCGTGACGACCAGGGCAAGCCGGAGGTGGCGGCAAAGGAAGTGAGCGAACTGATCGAACGCGACCGTATCGATTACCTGATCGGCGGCGTCGGCGAATCGTCGATGCAGGCGATCATCAATGCGCCCGCCTTCGGACGCAGCAACCTTACCCTGTTCGCGCCGCTTGCCGCCGCCAATGGACAGCCATCGCCGCGCGTCCTGTTCTGGCGCCCGAGCTATCAGCAGGAAATACGCTACCTGCTGTCGCATTTCGACCGCCTCGGTGCCAGGACCATGGGCATCGCCTACCAGGAATCGCTGACGAACAGGGAGGCGTACAACGGCCTGCTGGCCGTCGTCCGCGAACGCGGTATTGCCGTCACAGGCACTGCCCGATTGGCCGGCGACGGGCGTCCCAGCGAAGCGGAAATCAGAAGACTGGCCGGCTCAAGACCCGGTTTCGTCATCGTCATTGCCGACACGATCGCCACCGGGCTGTTTTTGAAGGAATTCCGCAGGCACGAAAGCCAGACCTTCGTCGCCAGCACCTCGCTCATCAATCTCGCCACGCTGCGCGAAGTGGCAGGTCAGAAGGCAATCGAATGGACGGTGTTCTCGCAAGTGGTGCCGAATCCCGCCGGAACGGGCTCCATGATCCAGTCCGAGCATCTGAAGATGATGCGCAAGTTCCGCGACGAGTCCGTATCCTCGCTGACGCTGGAGGGGTTCGCGGTCGCGAAGGGATTGGCCAAGGCGATCGAACTGGCAAGGCCGGGCAGCCGCAATGCGCTGCAGGAATTGATGGCGAGGAAAGGGGAGGTCGATCTCGGCGGACTGTACCTCGTCTCGTCCGCTTCGACCGGCCATCTGTCGCCGTACCTCGATATCGCCTTGTTCCGCAAGGCGACGGGACTGCTGTTCTAAAGGATCTGCCACATGGAAAAACCGTGATCCCGTTGCGGGCACCGGTCTTTCCACTTCCCGATGACGGGACCGGAATGGCCCCGTCATGCCATGAACCCGGTCAGCTTTTCGGCATCTCGTCTTCCGACGAGAACAAATCCCATGCGGCGATGAACAGGGCCGCGATGACCGGCCCGATGACGAAGCCGTTGAGGCCGAACATCGCGATGCCGCCGAGTGTCGAGATCAGCACCACATAATCGGGCATCTGCGTGTCCTTTCCGACCAGGATGGGGCGCAGGATGTTGTCGACGAGGCCGATGACGAAGACGCCGAAAAGAATGAGCGCCACGCCTTGCCAGATCGCGCCGGTCACCAAGAAGTAGATCGCGACCGGCGCCCAGATGATGGCCGCGCCGATCGCCGGCAGCAGCGACAGGAAAGCCATCAGCGTGCCCCACAGCAGCGCGCCCTGGATGCCGAGGAACCAGAACATCAGGCCGCCCAGCACACCCTGCGTGCCGGCGACGACGATGTTGCCTTTGACGGTGGCGCGGATGACGGTGGTGAATTTGCCGAACAGATTGCGCTTCTGTTCGACGCTCAGCGGGATCGCATGCTTGATCCGTACCGCCAGGACGGAGCCGTCGCGCAGCAGGAAAAACAGCAGGTAGAGCATCAGGCCGAAGCCGATCAGGAAGTCGAAGGTGTTCTGGCCGATGTAGACAGCCTGCTTGGCGACCAGCTGGCTGCCCTGCATGGCGCCGCTCGTCAGCCTTTCCTGCAGGGTGGCAATGCTGGTGATGCCGAAACGGTCGAGCAGGGTGACGATCCAGTCAGGAAGCGCATCGATCACCTGCTGGAAATAAAGACCGAAATTCAGTTCCCCCGACCGTATCCGTTCATACAACGCAGCGCCTTGCCGCAGGAGCGATGCGGTGATGACCGACAGCGGAAAGATCACGATGACCAGTGACAGCAGCAGCGTGATCACGGCAGCCAGATTGCGCCGGTGATTCAGGTTGGCGACGAGGCGGCGGTAGAGCGGGGCAAACAGGATTGCCAGCGCCGTACCCCAGAATATCGCGCCGTAATAGGGCAGGAGTATCCAGATAAATGCGATTGTTACGACGGCCAGCAGAAGCAGGAAGACCTTGTGTTGGAGTTCGGGAGAATTCATTGTTGATCCGGTTAAGCGATCTTGTTGCCTGGGTGGAAATAAGGAATGTGCATGAAGCGGGCGCGCAATGCCCTGAAACGATAAAAAACGAACAACACTATAACCTTAACCGCGCATGGGAGCGGTGCTTTGACGAATGCATAGGGATATAGCGGCTCGCTATTTAATAAATAAAATCAATCAATTTGGTGAAATTGATAGTTTTCAATATGCTTGCCGCTAACCAACCCATCCATGCGAGACGACCCCATGCACACCGCCGCACATACCGCCGATTCCATGGATGCAAGCTGGCTTGCCCTATTGGCAGCCATCGCGTTGGCTTACTGATCTTTCACCTTCACGAGGCATGCATGAACGAGACAACCACATTGACGACGGCTTCCGGCATACCGGTCGACGATAACCAGAACAGTTTGACCGCCGGTCCGCGTGGTCCGGTACTGCTGCAGGATTTTCACCTGATCGAAAAGCTGCAGCATTTCAACCGCGAGCGGATTCCGGAGCGTGTGGTACATGCTAAAGGCTCGGGCGCCTACGGCACCTTCATCGTGACACACGACATCAGCCATTTCACCAAGGCGAAGCTCTTTGCGCAGATCGGCAAGCAGACGGAAACCTTCGTGCGTTTCTCGACCGTCGGCGGCGAGCGCGGGTCAGCCGATACCGAGCGCGATCCGCGTGGCTTCGCGGTGCGTTTCTATACCGAGGAAGGCAACTGGGATCTGGCCGGCAACAACACGCCGATGTTTTTCATCAAGGACCCGATCAAGTTCCCGGATTTCGTGCATACGCAGAAGCGCTGCCCGATGACCAATCTGAAATCGGCGACGATGATGTGGGACTTCTGGAGCAATGCGCCGGAGTCGCTGCACCAGGTGACGATGCTGTTTTCCGATCGCGGCACGCCGGACGGCTACCGGCATATGGACGGCTTCGGCAGCCATACCTTCAGCCTCATCAACCATGCCGGCCAGCGCGTCTGGGTCAAGTGGCACCTGAAAACCCGCCAGGGGATCAAGAACCTGTCGGCCGCCGACGCGGTCCGCCTTGCCGGCGAGGACCCGGACTATGCGCAGCGCGACCTGTTCAATGCGATCGCCGGCGGCGATTTCCCGAAGTGGGATGTGTTCATCCAGGTGATGCGCGAAGACGAGGCAGCCGCCTGGGCGGCGAGGACAGGCTGGAATCCGTTCGACCTGACCAAGATCTGGCCGCACAAGGATTTCCCGCGCATTCCCGTCGGCACGCTGGAACTGAACCGCAACCCGGAGAACTATCACGCCGAGGTGGAGCAGGTCGCGTTCTCGCCCGCCAACATCGTTCCCGGCATGGGCTATTCGCCGGACAAGATGCTGCAGGGACGCTTATTCGCCTATCACGACGCACAGCTCTATCGCGTGGGTACCAATCACCAGCAGCTGCCGGTCAATCGTCCTCGCTGCCCGGTCAATCACCAGCAGCGCGACGGTGCGATGGCGATCAACAATTTCGGCTCGCAACCCAACTACGCGAATGTTCACGGCAAGGGTGTGCCGTCCCGCGGATTCGGACATGGCGATGCCGGCTGGCCGCTCGTCGGCGAAGCCGGACGTTACGATCCGCGCGGCGAGGACGACGACACGACCCAGGCCGGCAACCTGTTCCGCCTGATGAGCAGCGGCGAGCAGGACCGTCTTGCTACCAACATCGCCAATGCGATGCGCGGTGTTGCCGCCGAGATCCAGCAATGCCAGCTGGCGCATTTCGATAAGGCGGACCCGGCGTATGGCGCGGCGGTGAGGACCAAGCTGGCCGCCTGATCAATCCTCTCCAGGCCGACTTAACGTGACGAAGGCGCTGCGGCATATCTGCCGCAGCGCCTTCGTCGTTTTGCATGCCGGTATTTATCCCCTGTCCCGGGTGGACACACATCGATCGAAGGAACTGATCGATTGCGATTTTCTCTATATGCCTACGGTGTTGATCGCATTCTGCATTGCGCAGTAGAAAGCTATCGAACGCATCAAATGATCAAATTAGGAGGACCGGCGCGTCGCCGCGTATCTTGTCTGTCTCATCAGATCATTCTCACGCCACTTCCGACCAGAGAGGAAAGCCATGAATACCGATCGACTCGAGCGCCCGACGCTCACCACCCGCCAGGGGCATCCCGTCAGCGACAACCAGGCATTGCGCTCCGTCGGCGAGCGCGGCCCGGCAACGCTGGAAAACTATCAGTTCATTGAAAAGATCACCCACTTCGACCGCGAACGCATTCCCGAGCGCGTCGTCCATGCGCGCGGCACCGGCGCCCATGGTTACTTCGAACCCTACGGCAAAATCGGCAACGAGCCCGTTTCGAAATACACGCGCGCAAGGGTGCTCAATGAAGTAGGCGTGCGCACGCCGATCTTCCTTCGCTTCTCTACCGTGATCGGTTCGAAGGATTCGCCGGAGACGGCGCGCGATCCCCGCGGCTTCGCGATCAAGTTCAAGACCGTCGAAGGCAACTGGGACCTCGTCGGCAATAACCTGAAGGTGTTTTTCATCCGAGATGCGATCAAGTTTCCGGACATGATCCACGCCTTCAAGCCCGACCCGGCGACGAACCGGCAGGAGCCCTGGCGCTTCTATGACTTCGTCTCGCAGTCGCCGGAGGCGCTGCACATGGTTACCTGGGTCAAGAGCCCATGGGGTATTCCCGCCAACTATCGGGAGATGGAAGGCTCGGGCGTAAACACCTACAAGTTCGTCAACGACCAGGGCGTTGCCCATCTCGTCAAATTCCACTTCCAGCCGAAGCAGGGTGTGCGCAATCTCACCAGTGCGCAGGCCGCCGAGATCCAGGCGCAGGAAGTCGGTCATGCGACAAAGGATTTGTACGAGGCGATCGAGCGCGGCGATTTCCCGGAATGGGAGTTCTGCGTGCAATTGATGACCGACGACGAGCATCCCGAACTGGACTTCGATCCGCTCGATGACACCAAGCGCTGGCCGGAAGACAAGTTCCCGCTGCTGCCGCTCGGCCGCATCGTGCTCGACCGCAATCCCGACAATGTCTTTGCCGAGACGGAGCAGTCGGCGTTCGGTACCGGTGTGCTGGTCGACGGCATCGATTTTTCCGACGACAAGATGCTGCAGGGGCGCACGTTGTCCTACTCGGATACCCAGCGTTACCGCGTCGGTCCCAATTACCTGCAACTGCCGATCAACGCGCCGCAGGAAAAAGCCCGCGCGCACACCAACCAGCAGGGCGGCGCCATGGCCTACTACGTCGACCCCAACGGCGGCAACCGTCACATCAACTATGAGCCCAGCCTCATGGGCGGACTGCAGGAAGCGCCCAAGCCGGAAAAGGATTATCACCAGTGGGTGGAGGGCCATCTCGGGCGCTACCAGACCACCCGCACCGCCGACGACTACAAGCAGGCGGGCGAGCGTTACCGGACCTTCGAGGAATGGGAGCGCGAGGACCTGGTCAACAATATCGGCAACGACCTGAAGCAATGCCCGGAGCCGATCCAGCTGCGCATGGTCTGGCATCTGTGGCACTGCGATCCGGACTACGGCACCCGCGTGGCAAAGATCGCCGGCATCGATCTGTCGCGGGCGAAGGACCTGCCGCCGCTGCCGGGCAAACCGGCGCCGCACCAGGCACGCCAGGCGACGACGTACACCAGCGGGCAGAAAGAGGAATCCGCAGGCGTGGAGACGCGTTCGGAAGAAACGAGCGGCGCCAAGTAGCAACAGGCACTGCAACGCTACCGGAGATGCGCGAGCGGCGGATGGCCGTGCATCTCCCTCGAGGAGTGAACATGCAGGAACCTGCCAACGAAACACCATCGAACGAAACACAACCGGCGGCCGCCAGGATACCGGACGAAGAAACGATTGCATTTGCGCAGAAGGTATTTCATCTCGTCCGGAGCGGCGATGCCGTCATACTGGCCGCGCTGCTGGAACAGGGGCTGCCGCCGAATCTATGCAACCACAAGGGCGACAGCCTGCTGATGCTGGCCAGCTACCATGGACATGTCGATGCCGCGCGGATCCTGCTGGAGTACGGGGCCGACACCGAAATCCGCAACGACCATGGACAGACACCGATCGCCGGCGCTGCCTATAAAGGCGATGTGGCGATGGTGAGACTGCTGCTGGAGCACGGCGCCGATGTGGAAGGCGCCGCCCCGGACGGCAAGACCGCGCTGATGCTGGCGGCGATGTTCAACCGCGTCGATGTGGTTGACGTGCTGGTCGCGGAAGGCGCGAACATCGAGGCGCGCGATGCGAAGGGCATGTCGGCGCTGGATGCGGCGCGGGCGATGGGCGCGGCGGATACGCCGGCGCGGCTGGTGAGGGTGGTGCATTAACCACTTCCAGCCGCAAGCCGGCTCACCGGATTATTTCGTTTCCGCCACCTTTGTGTAGTCCGGACTTTGAAGATGGTGGTAGTGATGCCGGCTGCGTGCTTCATCCATGCGCGCCCCGCCACGGATGGCTTCCCGGATCGCATTCTCTTCCGCGGTAATCTGCTCGGCGTCGGACAGGATCTTTTCCTGCATCGATTGCGGAATGACGACAACGCCGTCGGCATCACCGCGCAGCAGGTCGCCGGGGTGAACGGTGACGCCGCCGATCTGAACCGGCACTTGCAAGCCGGCCAGCTGGATGCGGCCTTTACCGGTTCGCATCCAGTTTCCCTTGCTGAAAATCGGATAGTTCAGTTCGCTGCACAAGGCCACGTCGCGGTTGATGCCGTCGATGACCGTTCCCGCCATCTTGCGGCGATGCGCCATCTCGGTAAGGATGTTGCCCCAGGTGCCGACATCGTCCCGGCCGCGATTGTCGATCACGATCACGCTTCCCGGGGCCACATCGTCAATGAAGTCCCCGACGTGGCCATCGTCGCCGTGGCCGGCCGGCCGGTATAGCACCGTGTACGCATGTCCGGCCATGCGGAATTTCCGGTCGCACGGGGCGATCTTGTAGCATTGGCCGACAATGCCGGAACGGTCCAGGGCATCACTGATGGCTGCGCAGTCCAGCCGCAGTGCGCGCGCGACGAAGGACGCGGAGGAATCGGAAATAGTCATATCGAATAAAGCCTATGGATGAAGGGGAAAATGGTCGATGACGATCAGTCGGCGCGGATATTGGCGGTCTTGATCACTTTGGACCAGTACTCGATGTCCTTGCGCACCACGGAGTCCAGTTCCTTGGGCGGCATGTAGCGGATTTCGACGCCGGCCGTTTCGGCCGACTTCCGGACCTGTGGCGATTCGAGCGCGATCTTCAACGCGTCGGTCAGCTTCGCGACCGCAGCAGGAGGCGTATTGGCCGGCGCGAACAGTGCGACCCATGCCTCGAGTTCAAAGCCGGGAAATCCCGCTTCGGCGGCTGTCGGCACATCCGGCATCTGGGCCAGCCGGTTTTTCGCGGCTACCGCCAGCGGACGAACCTTGCCGTTTTGCACGAAACCCAATATGGACGGCGGTGTGGCAACCGTCATCTGCACATTGCCTGCCGCGACGTCGAGCATCGCGGGACCGGCGCCGCGATAAGGGACATGGGAGATATCCAGGCGGTTTTGCTGCTTGAAAAGCTCGACGCCGACGTGCGGCACCGAGCCATTGCCGGATGTCGCGTAGTTCAGCTTGCCGGGATTGGCTTTTGCGTAATCCACGAATTCACGCAGGGTCTTCGCGGGAACCGACGGATGCACTGCCAGCACGTGGGGGGCGACGGCCAGCATGCCGACCGGGACGAAATCGCGGATCGGATCCCAGGCGAGATTGGTATACATGGAGGGATTTCCGACGTGGAACATCGAATAGCCGACCAGCACGGTGTAGCCGTCAGGCGCGGCCCGCGAAACCGCGGTCGCCGCAATGTTGCCGCCGGCGCCGGACTTGTTCTCGATCATCACCTGCTGACCAAGGGTCTGGGACATCGACGGTGCCACCATCCGGGCAACCGTATCCAGGATGCCGGCGGGCGGAACGGGGACGACCAGCGTCACGGGCTTGGAAGGAAATGCCGGCTGTGCTAGGGCAGGGGCGGCATAAGCCGCCATGCAGAGCGCGAGCGCGCAGAATTTATGTAGCATGTGCAGTGTCTCCTTATGTAATGTATGACGATCGACCAAGCCGTAAAATATCATTGCGTTCATATGATATATCAAATAAAGAATCTGATATGCAGAAAACCCCATCCGAGAATTTATTGATGCTAGACACGACGGGCAGCCAGCTGGACCGCATTCGTGCGGCCCTGCAACATGACATCGAGACCGGGCTGCTGCGGCCGGGAACGCCGGTCGATGAAAAGGAACTCGCCGACCGCTTCGGCGTATCGCGCACCCCGGTGAGGGAAGCCTTGCTGACCCTGGCCGCGCATAACCTCGTGCGCATCGTGCCCCGCTCCGGGATATACGTGTATTCACCTGAGCCGGCTGAATTGGTGAGCATGCTGGAGGCGCTCGCGGAGCTAGAAGCCGTCGTGGTGCGAATGAGCACGCTGCGCATGGACCAACGTGAACGGGATGAACTGCAGCGACTGTGCACATTGACTCACGAGGCGGCGCTTCGGGGTGATCGCCATGCTTACGAAACATCCAACCAGGCGTTCCATGAAGCGCTGTACAACGGCGCCCGCAATGACATCATCGTCGAGCAGGTGCGTCAGCTCAGGTTGCGGCTTGCCGCTTTCCGCCGCAAGGTAAGGGACCAGCCCGGACGGCTCCAATCCGCGGCGGAGGAGCACAACCATATCGTCGAGAGCTTGCTGCGCAACGATACCGAGCGGGCGGCACAGGGAATGCGTGAACATATCCTTGCCAAGGGACGGGCTTTCGCGGACCTGCTGTTTGCTTCGCCTGGCGGGATGGCGCCGGGAAAAGTTTGAGCGGACGCGCATCTTTCTCCATGAAAGAATGTCGGGAATGCAGCTGATCGAAGGCAATGGCGCCTGCGGGCCTACTTGCAATCGGCCATACCCTGCGTATCCGGCGACAGCGCCCAGTCGGCATGTTTTCCAGCAGCGTTGGTCGGCAACCGGTAACCGAAAGTGAACGCTTTCGGGCGCTCCGGCGTCGCCAGATGCGTCAGCGCCCAAGCCTCAAGCCGGATGCGCAGTCCGGCAAGGTCGGCATCGGGATGGCGAGGGACGATGAATGCCTTGAGCCGGTTGCCTTCATCGGCGCGCATCAGCCGCACCGACGCGTCGAACACGTCCGGATGCTGCATCAAGGCATGCCGTACTTTGGCCGGGAAGACATTGATGCCGCCAACCTGCACCGCATCGTCGATACGGCCAGTCGGGAGAAAAGCGCGTGCATCCTTCCACGCCAGCGTATCCCGGCATGCAATCACTTCCCGCCGCCCATCGGCGTGACGGCGCTTCAGTGCGCCTGGCTGTCCGTCGATCCGCTCCCAATGGGAAAGGAGGCGGTATTGGTCCGTTGCCCGCACCCGCCAGCCCACGCCGGCGGTTTCCGAGCTGCCGTAGATTTGCACCAGGGTCTCCATGCCGGCATGGACAAGCGCGATGCTGACGTCATCCGGGCAGGGGGCGGTCGAGGTGACGCCCATGACACCGGCGGGCATGGAAGGCAACAGCCGTACGGCCGCGCGCCAGAATTCCGGATGCCCGATCACGAGGTCGCCGTCCCGCAGTTCGCGTGCCAGCGCGGCAGGCGAACTGCCTCGCAAATCGATGACAGGTACGCAGGACAACCCGAGCATACGGGGCAGCAGGATGGTGAAGATGAATCCGTAGATGTGGTGGCTGGGGACGGCGGACAGGATGCGCCGGCGCGCCGGAAACAGCGCCGCCAGCTCCCGCGCCTCCTGCAGGAGTATGGCTGCAGGATGTGTGCACCGCTTGGGCGTGCCGGTGCTGCCCGATGTCGTGAAGGTGAGCCGCTCCGAAAAGCGCTGCAGTCCCGCGTGCGCCACCGCGATCCAGTCTTCCATCGTCGGTCGGGCCAGCAAGTAGTCTTCGATGCCGGATTCCTGCAAATGCAGGGCTTCCGCAAGCGCACTGGCAATCGCCAGGAGTTCGAGCGAGTCGACGCCGAGATCCCGGACGATGTGCGTGTCATTTCGCCATGGCCGCTGCGGAAGCGACGCGCCGGTCGGCCGCAGCAGCGCAACCTCGGCGGCGACGAGGTCGCTGATGAATCGCCGCAGGACTTCCTCGTCATCCCACCATGCCATGTCGGCCATGATTCAGATTCGCTTGACGAAAATCCAGTAGGAGCCGCCGCTCAGGGCTTTTTTCATGTGCACCTTCACCTTGGTCGGTTTCATCTCGTGATCGAACAGGTACTCGAACATGGTATTGAGATTGTCCGCTTTCACGCCGGCGTCGAATACGCCCTTGAAGCGGGTGGTTGCCGTGCAGGGCGCCACGTCACGGAAAAAATTCTTGCCGATCACCGATGCCGGATCGCGTCCGGTGATTGCACCTTCCGCAGCGTTGTACTTTAGGACGGTGCCGTTCCTGTCGAGTTCAATCGCGCCGAAGGCAAGCTTGTCGATCTCTTTTCCCGACATTCGGTTCATGACGTTCTCGATATCGGTTTTGCCGAAACCGATCAGCTCAAGTTCTTTCATACTGGATCCTCAAGGATTGAATGTTTATGGATAGGCTCTGAATGAAATATTTCCCTGCGGTAACATCACCCATTCTGGCAGCTTGATTTCCTTGAGTCAAGTTTGTATTAGACAAAATGAGCTTTTTGTACCTCGGTTGTCCATAATTCCCAACCAGTCATTCACGATTAAAATGCTTATCTTCATTGAGGTTTATCGAGAAGAAGCTGTTTGAAACGTTATTTTCGATATCATCGGCAAAAATAGTGTATTTCTGATTTGGCCTATACAAAGGCGCTTTGCATGCGGTTCCTATCCATAGGGGGAGATGTTCATGATCTGTTTTTCGCGTTTCAAAATTCATGCAGCCTGGCTTCTTGCCGGCCTGATGCTCTGCATGCCAGCCGCAGCAAGCGACCCGATGCCAGTCGTGATGGGAACCGCCACGCCCGGAGGCGGCTTTCCTGTTTTCGGCGATGCGGTCCTGCGCACAGTTGCCAGGACCGATCCCACGCTGCAGATCGACGCGAGGAACACCAGGGGCAGCACCGAAAACATTCCCCTGCTCGAAGCCGGCAAGCTCGATATCGCGCTGGTGCAGGGTGAAGCCGCCTATGAGGCGCTGCAGGGCGTGGGGCGCCCGCCGTCAAATGTGAAAATCATCGCGGCCATGTACTCCACGCCCGGTATGTTCGTCGTGCGCGGCGACAGTCCCTATCGCAGCATCGACGACCTGCGCGGCAAGCCGGTGGCCTTCGGCGCCAAGGGCTCCGGCCTCGTGATCCTCGCCCGCTATGTGCTGAATGGCCTCGGACTGGACATGGACAAGGATTTCCAGGCGGTGTACCTGGAGCGTGCGGGCGACGGCCCGGCGATGGTGGCGGATGGTCGCGTGGCGGCGCTGTGGGGTGGCGGCAGCAGCTGGCCGGGATTCGTCGCCGTCACCGATGCACCATCGGGCGGGCGCTTCATCGCGCCGACCGAAGCGGAGATCGCAAAAATCCGTGAGCGCCATGGTTTCCTGAAGCAACTCACCCTGCCAGCCAACAGTTTCAGAGGCCAGACGGTGCCGCTGTCGTCGGTCGGCTCATGGAGCTTCATCATGGCGCGCCAGAACCTGCCGGACGAGACCGCATACCGACTGACGCGGGCACTGCATAAGGGCGAAGACATCATTGCCGGACTGCTGCCGCAGGCGAAGGAAACCAGGGCCGCGAATACTGCATCGGCGGCGCCGGAGGAACGCATGCTGCATCCCGGGACGCTCAAGTACCTGCGCGAAATCAAGTTGAAATAAGCACGGAAAAATCGGAAGCCGTAATATATCCGGGCGTCCAACGCACCACCCCGCCCGAACCATAACCACAATCTGGAGTTGAGAGACATGGCGAAACTGAACGTGAACGGAACATTGCGTGAATTTGAGGCGGAGGGTGATACGCCGCTGCTTTGGGTGCTGCGAGAGCAGCTCGGCCTGACGGGAACGAAGTACGGCTGCGGCGTAGCGATGTGCGGCGCCTGCACCGTGCATATCGACGGCGAACCGACCCGCAGCTGCGTGCGTCCGGTCTCGTCGGTCAATGCGGAGCAGAAGATCGTGACGATCGAGGGCCTGTCCAAGGACGGCTCGCATCCGGTGCAGAAGGCCTGGGTGGCGCTCGATGTGCCGCAATGCGGGTTTTGCCAGAGCGGGATGATCATGGCGGCCGCCGCGCTGCTCAAGCAGAAACCGAATCCCACCGACGCCGACATCAACGAATCCATCACCAATATCTGCCGCTGCGGCACCTACAACCGGGTGCGCGCCGCGATCAAGGTCGTTGCCAAGGGCGGGGATGCGCGCAGCGCCGGCCTGTCGATCAAGCATGTTGACGGGAGCACGACATGAGCCGCGCCGTCTCCGATACCGCCGTGGCGAGCCCGTCGCGGCGCCGCTTTCTCGGTACCTCGGCTGCCGCGTTCGGCGGACTGATGGTCGGCTTTCACGTACCGTTGACCGCCGCCGCGCAGAATGCGGCGGCCGGCGCGGTGCCGGAGGTTAATGCCTGGGTAGTGGTGAAGCCGGACGACACCGTGGTCATCCGCATTGCCCGCTCCGAGATGGGACAGGGGTCGCTGACCGGGCTGGCCCAGCTCGTCGCGGAAGAGCTGGACTGCGATTGGGCGAAAGTCACCACCGAATATCCGACGCCCGGACAGAACCTTGCGCGTAACCGTGCCTGGGGCAATTTTTCGACCGGCGGCAGCCGCGGCATACGCGAGTCGCATGACTACGTGCGCAAGGGCGGCGCGGCGGCCCGCATGATGCTCGTGCAGGCGGCCGCGGACGAATGGAAGGTGCCGGCCGCCGAATGCCGCGCCGCCAACAGTGTCATCACCCATGGCCCGTCGAACCGCACCACTACCTATGGCAAGGTTGCCGCTGCCGCTGCGAAGCTGACGCCCCCGACGGATGTGGTGTTGAAAGACCCGAAAGAGTGGAAGGTCGCCGGCAAGCGCCTGGCACGCCTCGATACGGTGGAAAAGACCACCGGTGCGCAGATCTACGGCATGGACCTCACAATGCCCGGGATGCTGAACGCGGCGATCAAGGATTGCCCGGTATTCGGCGGCAGGGTAAAAAGCTTCAAGGCCGCCGAAATCCAAGGCCGCCCCGGCGTAAAGAAAGTGGTGCAGGTCGGCGACAGCGCCGTCGCCGTGGTGGCGGATACATGGTGGCACGCCAAGACGGCGCTGGACGCACTGACGATCGAATGGGACAACGGGCCGAACGCCAAGGTATCGAGCGCCGGCATCGCCGAGACGCTGAAGGCGGGACTTGACGCGAACGACGCGGCGGTCGGCAACCAGAACGGCGACGTGCGCGCCGCGCTGAATTCCGCGGCGCGCAAGATCGAAGCGGTTTATTCCTACCCATACCAGAACCACGCGACGATGGAGACCATGAACGCCACGGCGAAATGGACACCGGAGCGCTGCGAAGTCTGGACGCCGACGCAGAACGGCGAAGCGGCATTGGCCGCCGCGGCCGAGGCGGCGGAACTGCCGCCGTCGAAATGCGAGGTGTACAAGATTCACCTCGGCGGCGGCTTTGGCCGGCGCGGCGCGGTACACGACTGGGTGCGGCAGGCGGTGGCGATCGCGAAGGAAATGCCCGGCACGCCCATCAAGCTGATCTGGTCGCGCGAAGAGGACATGCTGCATGGCCGCTACCATCCGGTCACGCAATGCAAGCTGACGGCCGGTCTCGATGCGCAGGGCAATATCACCGGACTCCATATGCGCATTTCCGGTCAGTCCATCCTCGCAGGGGTGTTCCCCCAGAACATCAAGGACGGCAAGGATCCGGTCGTGTTCCAGGGCCTGAATCCGCCCGGCCCGGAAGCATCGATCGGTTACAGTTTCCCGAACCTCCTGATCGACCACGCGATGCGCAATCCGCCGGTGCCGCCCGGCTTCTGGCGCGGCGTGAACCTGAACCAGAACACCATCTATCTCGAATGCTTTCTCGACGAGATCGCTCATGCGACGAAGCAGGATCCGCTGGCCCTGCGCCGCAAGCTGATGGCCAATCATCCGAAGCATCTCGCGGTACTGAACGCGGCCGCCGATCGCGCCGGCTGGGACAAGCCGCCGCCGAAGGGCGTGTTCCGCGGACTGGCGCAGACGATGGGCTTCGGCAGCTATGTGGCGGCGGTGGCGGAAGTATCGGTCAGCGACGAGGGTGGCCTGAAAATCCATCGCATCGTGGCGGCCACCGACCCGGGCCATGCATTGAACCCGCAGCAGATCGAAGCCCAGGTGGAAGGGTCGTTCGTGTACGGCCTGTCGGCGGCGCTGTATGGCGAATGCACGGTCAAGGACGGCCGCATGGAGCAGGACAACTTCACCAGCTACCAGGTGATGCGGATGGATGAAATGCCGCCGGTGGAAACCGTGCTCGTTCCTTCGGGCGGATTCTGGGGCGGGGTGGGCGAGCCGACCATCGCGGTGGCGGCGCCGGCGGTGCTCAATGCCATCTTCGCCGCCACCGGCAAGCGCATCCGCGACTTGCCGTTAAAAAACCATAGCCTGAAGAAAGCGTAGGGCATGAGCATGCGGAGGCGCGAATGCGTCTCCGCGATACCGCCGGACACAAGCCATGTGGTTATTCGTCACCGCGCTTTTACTCGCATCAAGCGGCACCGCATGGGCTGCCGGCGAGACGGCCTTGCCTTACCGCATCGTCGGCGATGCGATACCCGATTCCCTGACCGGCGCGCCCGGTGACGCGGCAAGGGGCCGTGCGATCGTTGCGAACCGGCAGGTCGGCCTGTGCCTGTTGTGCCATGCCGGGCCGCTGCCGGAAGAACGCTTCCAAGGCAATCTCGCACCCGACCTCGCCGGGACGGGCGCGCGCTGGAGCGAAGGGCAATTGCGCCTGCGCATCGTCGATGCCGGCCGCGTCAATCCGGCGACCATCATGCCGCCGTATTACCGTACCGATGGCTTGGTCCGGGTCAATCCCGCGGTGCAGGGAAAGCCCATACTGGATGCAAGGCAGATCGAAGATGTCGTTGCCTACCTGCGCACATTGCGCGAGCCGCCACAACAGAAAGCTGAGTGATGTCCGATCCACATGAATTTTCTTCCGGAACCGACCGCAAGCGCCGCAGGCTGCTGGCGGCAGGGGCCGGCCTCGGGGCCTGGCTGATCGTCCGGCCCGCAAGCGCGACGCCGGATGAGATGGCCGCCGCCATCAGGTCCTATACCGGCGGTGCGAAAGTGAATGCCGGCAAGGTGAAGCTCGACGTGGCGGCGCTGGTCGATAACGGCAACGCCGTACCGGTCACGGTTGCCGTCGACAGTCCCATGACCGCCGCCGACCATGTCGCCGCCATCGCGATCTTCAACGAGCGCAATCCGCAGACCGATGTCGCCCGCTTTACCCTCGGGCCGCGCGCCGGCAAGGCGAGCGTATCCACCCGCATGCGGCTGGCGACGTCGCAGAAGCTGACGGCGGTGGCGAAACTGAGCGACGGCAGTTACTGGTCCCACACCATCGACGTGGTGGTGACCCTGGCTGCCTGCATCGAAGGCGAGACCTGACATGGCACGCACACTCATCAAAGTACCGGCCACCGCGAAGCGTGGCGAGGTGATTGAAATCCGCACGCTCATCGCCCATCCGATGGAAACCGGCTACCGCCCCGGCGCCGACGGCCAGGTCGTGCCGCGCGACATCCTGCGGCGCTTCACCTGCCGTTACAACGGCGAGGTGGTGTTCAGCGCCGAATTGTTCCCGGCCATCGCTGCCAATCCCAGCATCAACTTCCATACCGTCGCCACCGACAGCGGCACGCTGGCGTTCACCTGGGAGGGCGACAAGGGATTCACGCAGACGGCGTCGGTGGCGATCACCGTCACCGGCTAGGCGCGATGCGGATGGCCGCGATGCTGATGGTCCTTGCCGCTTGCGGCCCGTCGGCACATGCGCAGCCGACGGGCGATAGCCGCCTGCCCGGTTCCGCGTTCATGGGCACATCGACGCAGAAGATGCAGCGCGACGACAGCCTCAATCCCGGCATGCTGTGGGTGCAGGAGGGTGAGGCGCTGTGGAGCCGTAGTGCGGGGAAGAGCGATCGTTCCTGCGCAAGCTGTCATGGCGATGCAAAGACATCGATGCGCGGCGTGGCGGCGCGCTATCCCGCCTTCGATGCGAAGAGCAAGCGCCTGCTGAATCTCGGCCAGCGCATCAACCAGTGCCGGCAGGAGCGCCAGCAGGCGCCGGCCTTCGCGGCGGAAAGCGAAGCCTTGCTCGGGCTGGAGAGTTATGTCGCCCTGCAGTCGCGCGGCATGCCGGTGACGCCACCGGGCGATGCGGCGCTGCAGGCGTTTTATGCGCGGGGCGAGCAGCGCTGGCGACAGCGCATGGGGCAGCTCAATCTCTCCTGCGCGCAATGCCATGATGACTATTGGGGCAAGCGACTTGGGGGCAGCATCATCCCGCAGGGCCATGCCAGCGGATATCCAATCTATCGTCTCGAATGGCAGGGGATGGGATCGTTGCAGCGGCGCTTGCGGAATTGCATGACAGGCGTGAGGGCGGAGCCGTTCGCGCTCGGGTCGCAGGAGCTGGTGGAACTGGAGTTGTACCTGGCGAAGAGGGCGAAGGGGATGGCGATGGAGGCGCCGGGGGTGAGGCCTTGAATTGGAACGCCACCCAAGGAGTTGCCGAAGGATAGTGAGACGGCGATCCGTGATCAGGCGGTGTTAATAGTCACATGACGGCTCCTTCCTCCTTTCAGGGGGAAGGTTGGGATGGGGTAGTGAGGTCGAGCTAACGCATTCGGTAGATCAACCTTCACACCCCCACCC
>NZ_DAIUCO010000019.1:0-36620 GCF_036846085.1 Noviherbaspirillum sp.
TGATTCGTTCGACCGACTCCGGCAAGCGGCCTTTACCTTTGCCACCGCTCGACTGTCCAAGAGCCAAATCAGTGACCAGCCCCGAACCTTGCCGGGCACGGCGGATCAGGACGTAGACCTGCCGCCGGGACAGACCCAGCGCCTGGGCTGCTGCGTCGGCCGCTTCATGCCCGACCGTCTCCGACTGCGCCAACGGCCCAATGATCTCCGCGCGGCAGCGAGCACGCTCCCATGCCTGTTCTGACAGGGTGGCTACGCCGCGCTCGGCAATCGGTACGGTATCGGTCGCCATGCTCGCCTCGCTTTGGTGCACACGAGTATTGAGCATAGACGAGTTTCGTGCAGAGGAGTCCTGATATCGGGCTGTCAGGAGCCGTATGCACAGCAGGCTTCATGTCTCGTTGATTGGTGCAGTCGTCTTCTGAAAATGACAATTGACGCGCTGCGGCCGGAACTGGACGGCGAGCTGTGCATTGCGAAACAGCTGAAAATAATATGATCTATAACCGAAAGGCGCGAGGGTCAGGGCCGCGTAGGCTCTAGGCAGACCAGTGAGGTCGCATAATATATACATCCCTCGCGCGCTGCTCTGCTAATGCAGGCGGCCGGCTTCGCGCCCTGTAGACCATGCGGTGGTTGCGCACAGGGCTGCGGCGAACTGCGTAGCGTTGCACATTCCTTACTTAAGGAAGAGCTAACTGGCGCGCTGTATTATGCAATCAGTCTGCGAGATGCATGGTCACCCTAGAAACGCGCAGGCCTAGCAGCGTGCCTGACTTCACGACACGTTAAGTTGCACTCGCTCGATGGACTGCGACTGGAACTTCAATGAATGAAATGGAGCCGTCTGGTTCCTCGCCCCAAAAAACAGCACGGTTCGCGCCTGCAAGATCAGCGTCTGAGTTGCCGCGAAAGTACTTGGGGCTGCCTTGACCACTTGGCACGTTCGGCCAAGTCGATGAGACACGCCAGACCACACACACCTGTCCTCCTCCCTCAAGCGGTAGTCGGCCCAAAAGGTGCGCGCCCTCGTTCCTGGCCGGCCAATCGATGACCTCGCCAATGATGTTGATCAGGAAAATGCCGACTTCAGTTGAGTAGCCGCTCGGGGCGTTCGGTAGCCATATCGTGTTGGCAGGAGCTTCCTGCCGTGTTGTGCTGAGCGAAGTTGACGGGAAGTGAACGCGTGCAGCCAGGACAACCGGTGCGGTCCTAGATTCAGGCCGTTCCCATTTCCCGAGAAAACGGGATGCCGGAAGCTCTCCCGGCGAGAAAAGCTGGTCACGCCGATTGCTATCAAAGCCGACGTGCCATTGACCGCTCCCGTGGAGACTAAGTTTCATCGCGTATCCAAGCGGCCGGCTCGTGAGGTAGACATCACGCTTCCCGGTGCCGGTACTGGTCCAACATTTCCATAGGTCGGTCATGTTCCCGCTGTCGTCTCGAACCGCAAAGCGAAGGCTGTGCTGTGGCATCTTGTGGGGTTTAACTTGAGCTATACGGTGTAACAATCCATTGGAATTAGAGAACAACAGCTAGTTGTTATAACGCTTGTGTGCAGGGCGGTTTTAGAGAGTCATTGGATAAACCAGTCCTGTTGACGCATTAGTTAAGCGTTTCGCTGAACAACCTTCAATTCCTCCAAGGCCTCAATGATATTCGACAAACTCGTGTTTACCTCAGCCGAAACAGACTTGTTTTCGTATAAATATGCAACGATATTGACAGTATTGGTAAAGCAGCGCTCTGCATTGGAGAACCGGTAAGCCGAGAACTTCCAGTCCACAGCCACATCAACGTCTGGTCGTGAGCAGGAGTTCTCCAGCTTCAGCGAAGGGTGAACTGCCTTGTCTCTATATTTGATTATTTGATCTATGCAAGCACAAAAATTATCAAAAATATCGTTTTTTATTTTATGAGTTCGCCGAAAAAACTCAGCTATTTGCTTTGCTCTGGAGGTTTTGTTCCTTTTCCAAGCTTCGATTTCTTGTAAGCTTATTTTGGCATAGGGCCGCAAGGTCTCGTACAACCCATCCAGTGCGATACCGCATGCGACGTAGACTTGGATGGATGGTGCAAGCTCGCCCATTAATAGCTGCTTCTGGTTGCTGGGATCTTCGCTCCATCGCTCGGATATAGCAGTGGAGGCCAGCTTTGATTGTTTTAAGCTGTCATGTGCAATTTTTAGCCAGATCGGGACGACGTTATACGCGGTAGATAGAGTGAGGCTTCCAGTATTCTTGCCCTGCTCATCCATGGCGATAGCCAAATCTCCAGGTAAGACTCCGACCGTCATTCCTCTGAATATCAAGACTCCATTTGACACACAAACACCTTTTCGCCCCTCCGCCTAACGCGGGTGTATATTAAATCGTGGCATGTATCGTCCTTGGTAACCTAGACATTACCAAGTTTCTTGAAGTACCGCTTCTCGTTCGTAACCGATGAGGAGAATCAAAATGACACCGTTTTCTAGATCATACATTTGTGATGCGCCAAACAGATGTTTAAACGTTTAAACGTTTAAACACTTAAGCGGTCTTCAATCTGCAATCAACAAATACTTGTAAATGTCGATCCCAACACTTTGGAGTCGGTCAGAAAAGCAGCTCACTGCTGTGAAAGCAAGGTCGAGTCGTCGACGACGACGACGACGACGACGACGACGACGTAAATTTTAACGCGATAGAAAAGTGATGGAAGACTGGAGCGCTTACGGCGTGTTGTTGAGTGCAGCAATTGCGGCCGCCACAATCGTTCCGGCGCAATCCGAAGCGGTGTTGGTGGGACTGCTACTTGCGGGCAAACAATCTCCCTGGTCCCTTGTGCTTGTTGCCAGCATCGGCAATATTGCAGGCTCTTGTTTGAATTGGCTATTGGGACGGTACGTCGAACGATTCCGACATCGCCGCTGGTTTCCAGTCAAGGAGAAAACGCTGGAATCGGCCCAGGCCTGGTATCGTCGTTATGGCAAATGGTCCTTGCTGCTCAGCTGGGTACCGATCATTGGCGACCCCATTACCGTCGCCGCTGGGATTCTTCGAGAACCATTTGTGGTTTTTCTCATTCTGGTTACGATTGGCAAGACATCGCGTTACGTCGTGTTGGCTGCCATCACGCTTGGCTTCCTGTGAATTCGGTCCACCCTATGGACAGGCATCATCAAGTTTGTAAATTAGCAGCGACTTAAAGAGCCGTCAGACGGCTTTTTATCAGCGGGGTTGTACCGCAATCTATCCTGCTTCTGTAACTAGGGCATTAACTAAAGTGGATCGCAATCGTGCCAGAAGATGGACTACTCGCCGTCACTTCCGAAAACCGGACCCAGGCTCATGTCTTTTGACATGGCCATGGGTACGCGCAATCCATTTTAATTTTGGCTTCGATCTTGCATCGCTTTTGCAGCGATGTCTTCGCGAGCGTCGCTTCGAACGCGATTGGTAGCTATCGTTTGATCGCGTGGGTAGGTAGAGTTGTCCGCACCAATCAACAAGCCCGCCGCTCTAGCTTCGTTGAGTTCGGCAATGACCTCAGCACGTGACTTTGTTGACTGGATGTGATCTTGCCAGTTCGACCCAAAATTGCCAGTCCATTTATCGTCGGCGAACGCACCAGTCGTAGCAGTGGCAAACAGAACACCCGCAATGACGGCTACTTGTTTAATCGTTTTCATTATGCATTCCTTTGTGGTTGAGATGAATGTGGTTCGCTGCTTCAGTGCTGATCCACAAATGCAGTGTAGAAAACGAACGCCAACAGTTCTCTGACGCGACCATGACAAGTTTGTCACGCGAACGATGACCATGGCTTGCATGGTCATCGTCCCTGACGATTCAGGACTATGCACCTCCACGACATATATCGCCAAGCGCCGCGCTTTGAGAATTGCATTGATCAAGTAGGCTCATGGCCGAGCAGCCGACCACGCGATAACCTCCAAGGTCTTTTCCCTGCTCCATGATCAAAACAGTTCTGACTCGATAGTCATGTCATTTGCCGCTACTTCCACTACCGCCTCCGCGATACATCGCATCCCCTTGCATGCCGCTTGCAGGCGCGGATCGGTCCAGGGATCCCATACCTGAACAACCGGCCAATATCATTGTTACGACGACGGCAATTAGTGCCTTCATGATCTTGCTCCTTGCTTGTTGATGAATTGATTCCTTTTAGATGACTTATTGTCATCATGTGAAAAGCATAGAACAAGGCCCGCTCGGATTGGATTACAAATTGGTCATCTGCTTGTCATCTGCACGATAAGATTCCGGCCTGACAGCAACTGGCTTGGTAAGCGCATGATTGTTATCGCTGGATCTGGAACACAAGAAAGTTAAATCAGACTGGCTGATGGCGTCATTTACGCGGTATGGCGTAGCGCGAGTGAGCACAGATACGCAGCAATGAGTTGCTGCCGTACGCCACGGAAGTTACAACCCCTAGTTGACAGTGCTCAATCGCTGTTTGATTCATTCGCCCTTTCAGCCGGTGCAGGAATTCGTCCACCAGGCGAAGAATCAATTGATGTGCGCTATGCTTGATCAGGAAACGAGAGCCGGAACGTCGTTTCTCCGTCTCGTACACTGTTGACCTCAGCCGTGCCGCCATGCAGCTTCATAATCGATTGAACGATTGCCAGCCCTAGTCCGGTAGAGGAAGCTGACTGACTGCGCGCTGCATCGGCTCTATAGAATCGGTCAAACAATTTGGGGATGTGTTCTTCATCGATCCCCGTACCGGGATTGGTCACACTGACGACGGCTCCATTGACGGTCTGCTTTGAAGCTAAGCGGATTGCTTTGCCTGGTGCGGTAAAGCGAATGGCATTGGCGACCAGGTTGCCCAATGCACGTCTGAACAATGCAGCGTCGGCAGTAACCGTACCGTCGGCTTCCACGGTAAACGACACCCCTGCGTCATCAGCAATGCCTTCAAAGTATTCAGCAATGCGTTGAAGCTCGTCATGGGCATTTAACGCACTTTTTGTCAGTGCGACTTGTGCATTATCGGCACGGGCCAGAAAAAGCATGCTTTCGACCATTCTGGATAGTCGTTCGTACTCTTCCAGGCTCGACAGCAATAACGTTTGATATTCTTCACCCGCACGTTGTTTGGACAATACAACTTGCGTTTGCATTGTCAGGTTATAGAGCGGCGTTCGTAGGTCGTGTGCCAAATCTGCGGAAAACTGGGACAAGCGCTGAAAACTTTCCTGCAGGCGATCCAACACCGCGTTGAATGATTCAACAAGTGTTTGCAGTTCAGTGGGAACCGCATGGGCATCCAACCGGGTAGACAGACGCTGAGCGGTAATGGAGCGTGCTTGATGGGCAATTGCTTTGATAGGCCGCACTGCGCGACGAACGACAAGATACCCTATCACTGCGGCCAATGCGGCTCCTGCAAGCATTGCGCCGAGCACCCTGAGACGGTAAGCGCCCAATAACGCCATCCTGTTCGACACGGTTCTGGCAACAACGATCTGCACTTTCTCGCCCGATCCTCCAACACGCCCCCACGCTGAAACAGTCCGTGCTGTGGCGTTGGGCGCATAGTCCCAGGAATGCAAGTCATCTGGAGCAGGCTTTTGGTCAACCGGGACAATGGGAATGGCGGGCGGATTACTGATAATGGCGTCATTACGCATCAATATCTGACCAGATATTGATCGAAGGAGGACGATTAAACCGTCGTGCCCGGCAGCGGCGTCAACGAAACGATGCTGGTCTTGAAGAATCGACTGGACACTTTGAGTTTCCATCAAAATGTACCGGAATTGATCAATTTTCCCTGCAAGTTCGTGGTCGTCGTGGTGTTCCAGCTGCATCGCCAGCGAACGGTACAGATAACTGCCGACTGCGGCAAATGTAATGATCGTGGCAACCGCAAACAAGATGGCCAGCCGTGCGGTAAGCGACGCCGGCTGCCGCATCATCATTGCCGTTCCTCCAGTACGTAACCCATGCCGCGAATCGTATGAATGAGCTTGGAGGCATAAGGATCATCGATCTTCGCGCGCAAGCGCCTGACAGCTACATCCACTACATTGGTGTCGCTATCAAAATTCATATCCCATACTTGCGAGGCAATGAGTGACCGGGAAAGGACTTCCCCTTTGCGTTTGGCGAGGAGATGCAAAAGCGCAAATTCCTTGGCAGTCAGGTCAATTCGGTGCCCACTTCGGGTTACCCGACGTTTTAGAACATCAATCTGCATATCTGCAACATCCAGCCGCTCGGCTTCGCGGATGGGTCCTCTACGCAGCAGCGTGCGGATTCGCACGACCAATTCAGCAAATGCAAATGGTTTTACCAGGTAATCGTCCGCGCCCAGTTCCAACCCGCGAACCCGGTCTTCGACTTCATCGCGCGCCGTCAGGAACAGTACGGGTGTTTCCTGGTTTTTGCGCAACTCCTGGACGATTTGCCAACCATTCATTTTTGGCAACATAACGTCGAGAACAATCAGGTCATAGGATTCTGACTGGGCCATATGCAAGCCGTCCGGACCGGTTTGCGCCCAATCGACGACGAATCCAGACTCGGTGAGCCCCTTGCGAAGGTAGTCGCCGGCTTTTTGTTCGTCTTCCACCACCAAAATGCGCATAACACAGGCTTTCAAACAGTCACATTGCATTTAATTTTGCACTACAACAAATGCCGGCTGCATTACAAAACTGTAATGTAACTGTCAGATTCGCGTCCGACGCCAAAGGTTAATATCGTCTTCATCGTCACATTGTTGTGACCATCATTGGATCGGGGTATCAAATGAAAGTATCTGCTTTTGTACTATCGGCTGCCGCAATTGCTTTTTCGTCGTCTATGCCAGCCTTCGCGCAGGTAACCGATACCACCACTACCGCGCAGCCCGTGTCCACAGGGACAGTCAAGAAGGTCAGTGCCGATCAGGGGAAGATTACCGTCAGTCACGGGCCGCTGGCAAACCTCGATATGCCGGCAATGACGATGGTGTTCCGGGTGGCCGATCCGAAAACGCTTGAAACGGTAAAAACCGGAGATAACATCGAGTTTACGGCAGACAAAGTCAATGGCGCGTTCACGATTGTGCGCATGGAAAAGGTGAGTTAAGTGCATTCCGATGCCAGCCGGGCTTGAAAACTGGAGGAATTGCGAAAGATTGGCTATTGGGCAGAGCCATCTTTTTTGCTTGCGCCGTCCTATGCTAGACTAAAAAAATGAAACACGTGATCAAGACATTACTGCTATGGATGCTGTTGCTTGTGCTCCCCGCACAGGCAATTGCAACCGCTGCCAAAATGTCTTGTGGACCAAATCACCATGCCACACTGGCAGAGACGAACGCCGCGCACACCCATCATGATGCATCCCATGGGGATCACCACCATGCGGAAAATGAAGCCGCAGCCAGTGATTTGGCATTGCCAGATCTGGCGGACGCGTCACCGTCTGATAATTCAACATCCGTAAAAAGTGCATTTTGCAGTGCCTGTGCCGCCTGTTGCGTCGGTGCAGCCGTTGTGTCCACGCAATTGGACTGGTCTCCCTCCTTCACCGGCACATTCATTCCGGCTCTGTCTCCTCCACCATCGTTCACTGGCCACATACCGGCCGGACTTGAACGGCCGCCTCGTCACTCCCTTTCCTGATTCGTCCGGTTATCCCCGGTCCGAAACAGCAATGCGCTGACGGATCACGCGGATCCCCTTCAATGCGTGCTTCATCGCACGCGGCCTATCAATCTAAGGAAATCATGTTACTCGTACGTTGGATGGCTATTGCCACTCTTGCGGCCGCGCATGGCGCTGTCGCAGCGCAGGAACCGTCGCGTCCATTAAACCCTGCCGATGCAGCAGGCCCTACTGCTCCCATGAAATATGAATCTGCCTTCGACAATTATCAGCAGATGCAAGAAGGAAATGAGCCGTCAATCGAGGTCTGGCGGGCAGCCAATAACGAAATGAGGGAGCTTGGCGGTCACGCAGGACATATCAAAGGCATCGCGCCAGCACCTTCCGCCAAGGCGGAAAGCAAGCCTGCCGAAGCTGCTGCATCCGCCACACCGGCTGAAAAAGCCATGCCCGCCGGCCATGGAAACCATGGAAATCATGGCATGGACAATAAGACCAAAGGAAAATAAGAATGCCCCATCAACCTCACATTTTGCGGCGTACCAGGCCAGTTGTTCTCGCACTTTCTGCTGTTGTTTTGAGTGGCTGCGCGACATTTTCGAAAGACGGCGGACTTGACACGGTATCGGCTCTTACCAAAGAACGTACCGGCCAGGAGGTACGACAGGCTAAAACCGACAATGACCGCTCGGAAATTGAAAAGGCCGTCAACGAACTTCTCGCCAAGCCTTTAACTGCAGATGGTGCAGTGCAAATTGCACTGATGAACAACCGGGGCTTGCAAGCGTCATTGGCTGAACTGGGCGTGGCTGAAGCTGATCGGGTACGTGCCGGCCGCATAGCGGGCCCTAGCCTGGCGTTTTCACGCATCCGTGGTGGTGAGGATATTGAAATTGAGCGCGCCATCGGCTTCGATTTCGTTGGCCTGTTGACCCTGCCGCTGCGCAGCAATATCGAGGCACGCCGTTTTGAAACCGCCAAGCTGCAGGCCGCCACCGAAGCCGTACGACTTGCATCGGAAACACGCCGCGCCTATTTCAATGCGATCGCAGCGGCACAGACCGCACAGTACATGCAGCAAGTGGCAACGGCAGCGGAAGCCGGCGCAGAGTTGGGCCAAAGGATGGCCAAGGTGGGCAACTGGAGCAAGCTCGACCAGGCCCGCGAACAAGTGTTTTATGCCGATGCCATTGCGCAGGTCGCGCGTTCGCGCCACAACGCCAATGCCGCCCGTGAACAATTGACCAAGCTGCTCGGTTTGTGGGGCAGTGGCACGGCGATCAAATTGCCGGAGCGTTTGCCAGACCTGCCGAAAGCACCGAACGACATCAGTGATATCGAGAATCGAGCAATGCAGCAGCGCCTCGACGTCCAGATGTCCAAGCGTAACGCTGAAATGACCGCAAGCGCGCTTGGGCTGTCAAAGGCGACCGGTTTCATCAACGTGTTCCACGTTGGCTATGCCAACGTCAGCGAAACCGGTAATCCGCGCGCCAACGGTTATGAAATCGAGCTGGAACTGCCCATTTTCGACTTTGGCGCTTCCAACAGAGCCAGGGCGGAAGCGATCTATATGCAGTCCGTCAATCGTACTGCTGACACGGCCATCCGCGCCCGATCGGAAGTACGGGAAGCCTACTCGTCGTACCGCACCTCGTACGACGTCGCCAAGCACTATCGCGACGAAATTGTCCCGCTTCGCAAGAAAATTTCAGACGAGATACTGCTTCGCTATAACGGCATGTTGGTCGGGGTGTTCGAATTACTTGCCGATTCCCGCGCTCAGATTGCCAGTGTCAATACGGCTATCGAAGCGCAGCGCGACTTTTGGCTGGCTGAAACCGCATTACAGGCGGCCATCAATGGTAGCGGCGGGGCGATAACGCCGATGAGCAGCGGCACTGCTGCAGCTGAAGCCGGCGCAGGACATTAACGAAAGGATTAATTTCATGGTTTCACGTAGAGATTTTTTCATGGGCGCAGGCGCAGTGGCTGTCAGCGCCGGAATGGTCAGCCGGGTCGGAGCCGCATCGCTCCCGGAAGCGCCGCTCATGAGCGACGCCACCACGCAACCCCCGCTGGTACCGAACAACGGGCGTCCGTATAACCCGGTTGTCACGCTCAATGGCTGGTCGCTTCCCTGGCGCATGAATAACGGTGTCAAGGAATTCCACCTGGTTGCCGAGCCCGTAGTACGCGAACTGGCCCCCGGCATGAAGGCGCACCTGTGGGGTTACAACGGCCAATCACCAGGACCGACCATCGAGGTGGTCGAAGGTGACCGCGTCCGGATTTTTGTCACCAACAAGCTGCCCGAACATACCAGCATCCACTGGCATGGCCAGCGCCTGCCAAACGGCATGGATGGCGTTACTGGTCTCACGCAGCCTGGTATCCCTGCAGGCAAAACCTTTGTGTATGAATTTGTCGCCAAGCGCCCTGGCACCTTCATGTACCACCCGCATGCCGATGAAATGGTGCAGATGGCGATGGGGATGATGGGTTTCTGGGTCACGCACCCGAAGAATCCAAACTTCATGAAGGTCGACCGGGATTTCGTCTTCTTGTTGAGCAATTACGACATTGAACCCGGTGCTGCCACGCCCCGAATCAGCACCATGCTCGACTTCAACCTGTTCACCTTTAATAGCCGGGTGTTTCCAGGAATCGATTCGATGAACGTGCGCCAGGGCGACCGCGTGCGTATCCGCTTCGGCAACCTGACGATGACGAACCACCCAATGCACCTGCATGGTCATGAATTCGTCGTCACGGGCACTGACGGCGGCTGGACTCGCCCTGAATCGCGCTGGCCAGAAGTGACAGCCGACGTCGGTGTAGGCCAGATGCGCGCAATCGAATTCGACGCCACCGATCTCGGCGACTGGGCGTTCCACTGCCATAAATCGCATCACACGATGAACGCGATGGGCCACGACGTGCCGACCATGATCGGTGTCGACCATCGTGGCACGGCCAAGAAGATTAGCCAGCTGGTACCTGACTACATGGTCATGGGAGAGCGTGGCATGGCAGACATGGGTGAAATGGAAATGCCGATCCCGGACAACACCCTGCCGATGATGGGTGGCCAGGGACCGTTTGGCGGCGTCGAGATGGGCGGCATGTTCACGGTCGTGAAGGTGCGTAAGGATCAAAAGCCGGGGGATTACAAGGATCCCGGCTGGTACAAGCATCCGGCGGGAACGGTGGCCTATGAATGGACAGGTTCAGTACCGGAGCCGACCCGAAACAAGTCGCCGGGCGGGCAATTGATGACGCCGGTGAATAAACCGGATGTCGAAATGAAGGTACGCAAGCCAACCGGTGGCCACGGCAACCACTAGCAGCAAGGGAGAAGGACGATGAAAACAATCAATTTAAAGGGACACCGTATGACACACCATTTCACACCAAACACGCTTGTTGCCGCAGCCATGGCGCTGAGCCTGGGCCTGGCTGCGCCACTAGCGTCGGCGCATAGCGGCAACACCCATAGCAAGGACAAAACGGCCACCACAATCTCTGCCGAGGAGAAAGCATTCGGCAAACAAGGCGATCCCAAGAAGGTGACCCGGACCATTACCGTCGACATGAACGATACGATGCGCTTTGGCCCTTCCGACATCACGGTCAAGCAAGGCGAAACGATTCGTTTTGTGGTGAAGAACAGCGGCAAGATGATGCATGAAATGGTTCTTGGGACGATGGCAGAACTGAAAGAGCATGGTGAACTGATGAAGAAGAATCCCGGTATGGAACACGACGAGCCATACATGACGCATGTCAGCCCCGGCAAGAAAGAAGAGATGGTTTGGCAGTTTACCAAGCCGGGAGAATTCCACTATGCCTGCCTGGTTGCAGGCCATTTTGAAGCGGGCATGATCGGCAAGATCAAGGTGGCAGCAAAGTAAATGAGAAAAGGGGTGACGTGTATACGTCCCTGTAATGACAAAGATAGTTCACAACACAAGGAGCAGTTCATGACAAGCATTCATTCACTCGTACTATCAGCAGCACTGGCCTTGGGCACTACGCCATTGATTGCGTCGGCTGCAGGCGACCACGGAGGTGGACATGCCGGTTCAGCGAGGTCGATGTCAACGTCTACCGTGGCAGCATCACAGTCAAATGCTGCATCAGGCGCTACCGCCAGCAGCAATACCGCCATGACAGACGGTGAAATCAGGAAGGTCGACAAGGATGCCGGGAAGATCACGATCAAACATGGTGAGCTGAAGAATCTCGACATGCCGGCAATGACAATGGTGTTTCAGGTCAAGGACAAGTCAATGCTTGACACTGTCAAGGCTGGCGATAAAGTCAGCTTCATGGCCGACAAGATCGATGGTAAGTTCACAGTGACACAGATCGAAGCAAAGAAGTAAATTGTCGTGTCGCCACATCATTGCATGATCATGCCATTCAGTTCGTGAAGGATTGATCTGCACGCATATCTGCGAGTCCATCTCTCCGATTTCGAAGGACTCGTAGATATGCATATCAATGGGAACATTCGTCCCAGGACCGCACTCGTCCCTTATCAATCGCGATCAAAGAAGCGCACCAAACACCATCCACATTGTTAGCAAATTTAATTAATAAGTTGTGAACATTTTGCGGATGCTGTACTCCTACGCTTGAATACGTAACCAAGCGTAAATAACTCTGTTTATTCAATTCAGGAGCTTTGATGCGCACAATCAGAAACACTACCGTAGTTATCGCCGCATTTGTTATATCGTCTGCCGCGCTCTCCCAGAGCCATGCGCCAGGCGCTTCTCATGGCAGCGCATCTGCCCATGGCGCAAGCAGTGCCATGCATGGCAGTGCCAAAGCGAGTGAGGCACCATTTGACTTGCAATTCCTCGACACCATGGCCGCACATCATCAAAGCGCAATCGACATGGCGCAACTGGTCGAATCACGCGCCGCCCATGATGAACTTAAAAAAATGGCCATGAAGATCATCGACGATCAGCAGAGAGAGGTCAAGCAGATGATGTCCTGGAAAGAGCAGTGGTATGCCGGCAAGGGAGATGCCGTCAATATGCAGATGCCGGGCATGAAGGAATCCATGAAAGGCATGGACAAGGAAATGAAGCAGCTCAGTGCCAGTAAGGGCGAAGCCTTCGATCTGATGTTTATCGACATGATGACGAAGCACCACAAAGGTGCTGTGCAGATGGCGAAAACTGCCCTGTCCAAAGCCGAGCACAAGGAAGTAAAGCAGATTGCGCAAAAAATTGTCGATGAACAGCAGAAGGAAATAAGCCAGTTCAGCGCATGGAAGAAGGAATGGAAAAAACAGGGCGGCAAGAGTTCATAACAGCGACCCGGCTATTGATCGCAGGTCCAGCCAACGCAGGGGGAATCATTCGTTCAAATCTATATGACAGGAGATCGACCATGACACCTCAAACGCAAAGCCAGACCAGTCCAGAGATGCGACAGCACCTGCAGGAATGCATTCAAAACTGTTTCGATTGCGCACAGGCATGCGAAACCTGCGCAGCTGACTGCATCCGTATGGACATGTCAGGGATGGCGGAATGCATTGCCGCTTGCCGGGATTGCGCCGATATTTGCCTTCTCGACGCGCGACTGATGAGCCGCGATTCGCCGCTGCATTTCGACACGTGTGCCCTTTGCGCGACAAGTTGCGACGTTTGTGGCGATATCTGTACGCGTATGGCGGGTATGCATAGCGATGAACATAGCAAAGGCATCATGCAGCGCTGTGCTGAAGCATGCCAACGGTGCGCGCAATCTTGCGAAGCGATGAGCAACATGCGCACAGAAATGCATTAGTCTTTTGCATGAGGGTTGGTCCGCACTTTTGCATCGAATATCTTAAGCGAGGTTTCCTTGTTCTATTCCGGCGGACCGCTTCCGAGCAGCATGATGCTCATCTTGGTTATGGTCGGCGGTCTGTCGGCGTTCGCCATCATCTGTTTTTCCATTTATTTGCGCCTGCAACGCAAGCGCGACAAGAATGTGCTTCATGGCCGCCAGAAATCACCGGGTGCGAAGGGATCAACGCGAAAGAAGCGCTAACGCTGCCCTTAAGGTAATGGGTGACATTGCCCGTATGTAGAATTTCTTTATGTCATCTCATCCAAACGGCAATGTATTCAGAAACGCATAACCCTTGATAGCCATGTGGAAGACATTGGGACAATGAGTCAGTAACTGATGGATCAACGATAGAAGCGGCTCAATAGCTGCAATACCCGCTCAAGGAGGACGAGGCATTTCATGACATCCACTATAAAGGAACTGCATCATGACTTACCTAGAGCAACAAGAATCCGGTTGTCCTACTAAGGTCGCCGGCCTTCCACGTCTTTCCAAAGGGTTCGCGGTCACTGCCCTGGCATTTTCTACGCTTGTCATGGCTCCCGCTCAAGCGGATGGGCCGGGGCGGGGGCAGACCGCCCAGTTTGAACGCGATTATCTTACTTTTATTATTGACCACCATTACTCCGCCCTTCGGATGACTGAAATGGCTGCCGGCACCGACCTGCAACGCGATGCGCCGATTAACAATCCGGAAGAAGGCACATCACCCACCCCCAACACCACTGCCACGCAGGCCAAGGCTGGCATGGAAGATATCAAGTCGATGGCGCGGATGGCGAACCGGATGCAACGCGAAGAAATCGTGAAGGCGCAAAAATTCCTGCGCGAGTGGTATGGCGTATCCCATACACCTACGGTACGTGCGGAGGGGCAGCAGCAGATCCGATTGCTGGAGCAAGCTCCGGCAGGAGCGCAGTTCGAGAAAACCTTCCTTCAGGTTTTCAGTAACCACCACTATGGTGCCCTTCACCCGAGCCTTGATTGCCAAGTCAAATCCGATCACGACCATCACCAGCTTAAAGGGTACTGTGAAGCCATTGTGCACCATCAGGTAATGGAAATTAATGATATGCAGAAAATGTTGTGTAAGCACTTCTCGTTGTGCGACTTCCAGCCATCAACCGGCACAAATGTGCAAACTGGCACAGCGGCAGTCACGACAAGGCAGTAGCCGTTATCTGCGTTGATGACAAGGCCGTTTGCCGTGAAAGACACCGTCGCATTGGAATAGCATATTTCAGCGGCGGTCACGAATCAGCTGCGATAAACCAGTATCACAAAAAGTGCTTGACCTTCCAGCAATGGGAAGGTCTACAGTGAAATCTCATCAACTAGGAGGTTTCATTATGTACGAACTGCAAGTGGAAGGAATGAACTGCGGCGGCTGTGTCAAAGGCGTTACGCGATCGGTGCACACGGTAGATAGTAATGCGAAAGTCGATGTGGACCTGAAGGCAAGGACCGTGCGCGTAGATACGAACGCGGGACTGGATGCCATCGCCTCCGCTATCACCAAGGCTGGCTATCCGGTCATCAATAGCACACCGCGATGATCAAGGTCTATGGAGCGTTGCCGCCACTTTACCTGTTTTCCTCAGGGGCAGAATATGCCGAAAATTAAACTGCTTCCTCATCCAGAGTATTCACCAAGCGGGGCAACGTTTGAAGTGAGCACCAGTTCGACCTTATGTGATGCGCTACTTGATAATGGCATTCCAATAGAACATGCGTGCGGAAAAGTGGGCGCATGTTCCACCTGTCACATCGTGGTGAGGCAAGGCTTTGACAAATTGAATCCGCTCGGTGACAACGAAGAGGACCTGCTCGATATGGCATGGGGACTGGAGCCGCAGTCACGGTTGGCATGTCAAGCCATCGTCACTGGAAGTCACGAGTTGGTCGTTGAGATCCCTAAATATTCGATCAACCATGCAAAGGAAACGGTGTAAATGCGTCGATACAGGTATCAAGGACGCATCCGGAGAATTTTGATATAGGTCAATCAATTTTTGCTTTGTCCCTTCTAGCATGCATGTCAATCTTGGCTAGAAATCATCGTGGATTAAGCCCGGATGCCTCCTTCACCCTTTCCGCATTGAATCTGGAGTACATCATGAAACGCTTTTCGGTCGCTCTCGCAGTCCTTCCCTCTATTCTTGTTCTGGGCACACTATCTGGGTGTGCAACCGAACTGCACCAGAAGCATCATCCGGACTCGTCCAATCCTGCTGCTGTGCCGGCAAAAAAAACCGATGCCTCGTCAAATGCAATGCCGATGATGGGAGCGGACAAGAATGCCATGTGCGAGATGCACGAAAAGATGGTGAACGCGCAGAACGCGGATGAACGGCGTACGCTCATGAAGGAGCACATGACGTCTATACCGCCAGACATGATGAAAAAGCATATGGCCATGATGCATGAGCAAATGACGATGATGCAGGAACACATGGGTGGTCAAGCCAAATAACAGTCGCTTGAAAGCTGCTTTATCTCGGTTGCGAACATTTTGGAGATTGCCATGGACCATAGTGAACATCATCGTAAGCCAGTCAAAATTTTTACCCGTGCGAAATGGGTCTGGATTGGTTTTGCGTTCATTGCTGCGTTTTTTTTATGGACAGAGCATCGCGCTCACCTGCTTGGGGCCTGGCCATTCTTACTGATTCTTGCATGCCCGCTGATGCATCTATTCATGCACGGTGGCCATGGCCATCATGCTGGACATGCAGGTCACAGCGCTGCGCGGTCGGACAAGAACGAGGAAATTGACCGTCAGTCAGGAGCGCATACATGAACGAGCCCACTGCTGCATACGGTCTATGGTCACTGGTAATTCTGAATTCACTGGTATTTATCATCTTTGCGTTTAGCTTCACCAAGCCCAAAACATCGCGCGACTGGCGTTCGTTTGGCACGTTCGCCGCTTTTGTGGTCGCATTATTTACCGAAATGTATGGCTTTCCTCTAACGATTTATCTTTTGCTGCCCTGGCTTTCAAATCAGTTTCCTGGCATTGACTTTTTGTCCCATGACGCCGGACATCTGTTGGAAGTGCTGCTTGGATGGAAAGTCAATCCACACTTTGGACCATTTCATATAGCGAGCAACGTCTTGATTTTCGCCGGTTTTCTGCTGTTATCGTCGGCCTGGCGCGTGCTGTATCTGGCACAGACGCAGCACACACTTGCCACCAGCGGGGTATATGCCCGGATCAGGCATCCACAGTATGTCGCCTTTGTCCTTATCATGTTCGGTTTCCTGTTGCAATGGCCGACTCTCGTCACACTTGTCATGTTCCCGGTGCTCGTCCTGGTGTACGCCAGGTTGGCCAAGCGGGAAGAGCAGGATATGGCCGCCGCATTTGGCCATGAATACCTGCAGTACAGGCAGCGCACGCCTGCCTTCTTCCCTTCTTTCAACAGTCTGCACGCCGGACCGCGTCTTCAATGAATCTAGCTCAATAGGGTCACCATGAATAACACGACAAACGCAAAGCACCCGCATCACGATCATGAACACAACCATCATGGTCATGACCACCATCAGGGGCACGGGGTGCGCTTGGCAACTCAGGATGCGGAAAAGCCGTTTGTCGACCCGGTTTGCGGGATGAACGTGAGTGCCAGCCCTGAAAAGACTCTTCAATATGATGGGGCCACCTACCACTTTTGCAGCACAAAGTGCATGGAGAAGTTCAGGCAAGACCCACAGGCTTATCTCACACCACGCGGGGATCAACCTGTGCAGGCCGCGCCGGAAGGGACGGTCTATACCTGTCCGATGCATCCTGAAATCCGGCAGCCTGCCCCAGGCAATTGTCCGAAATGTGGCATGACGCTTGAGCCGATAGTGCCTTCCCTGGATGAAGAAGAGAATCCGGAACTGGTCGATTTCCGCCGGCGTTTTTGGTGGACGTTGCCTCTGACCGTAATCGTTACGGTACTGGCGATGGTCGGCCACCGCATATTTTCTGGCGGCCTTGCCGGTCAGAGTTGGATTGAGCTCGTTCTCAGTACCCCTGTTGTGTTGTGGGCGGGTTGGCCGTTCTTTGTTCGTGGCGCTCAATCGGTCGCGAACCGCAGCCCCAACATGTGGACCCTTATCGGACTCGGCGTGGCGGCAGCATTTGGTTACAGTGTCGTTGCCACAGTAGCACCGCAGTTGTTTCCTCAAACGTTCTTGGTACATGGGCGTATCGGCGTTTATTTCGAAGCAGCAGCGGTGATTGTTTCATTAACCTTGCTGGGTCAAATACTGGAGCTTCGTGCCCGCTCCCAGACATCTGCCGCCATCAAATCCCTGCTTGGACTTGCTCCAAAAACCGCTCGTCGTATCAATAATGACAGCACAGAAGAAGACGTACCGCTGACACATGTACATCTTGGCGACACGCTACGGGTACGTCCGGGCGAAAAGGTACCGGTCGATGGCGTGGTGCTGGAAGGCGAAAGTGCATTGGACGAGTCCATGCTGACCGGTGAACCGGTACCGGTGACGAAAAGATCGGGCGACAAGCTGATTGGTGCAACCATCAATACAAGCGGTAGCCTGGTCATGCGTGCGGAAAAGGTCGGTTCGCAAACGATGCTTTCGCAAATTGTGCAAATGGTTGCTAATGCTCAAAGGTCTCGCGCACCGATGCAACGGCTGGCCGATGTGGTCGCCGGCTATTTTGTCGTTGTCGTCGTTGGCATTGCGCTCCTGACGCTGCTCGGCTGGGGCTTTTTCGGACCCGAGCCGAGCTGGGTGTACGGATTCGTCAATGCAGTCGCGGTCCTTATCATTGCCTGCCCTTGTGCCCTTGGACTGGCCACGCCGATGTCGATTATGGCGGCGACCGGACGGGCCGCAACACAAGGCATCCTGTTCAGGGATGCGGCGGCTATCGAGGAAATGCGCAAGGTCAACACGATAATTGTCGACAAGACGGGCACGCTCACCGAGGGCAAGCCGGCCTTTGACCGCGTCGTGGCAGCACCTGGTTTCAATGACACAGACGTTTTACAAATTGCAGCAAGCATCGACCAGGGAAGTGAACACCCATTGGCTCATGCCATTGTCGAGGAAGCCCGCAAGCGCGGGCTGGTGCTCGATAAGCCGGACACCTTCGAATCGTCCAGCGGGATTGGCGTACGCGGCATTGTTGCTTCAAGACGCATCGCGTTAGGCAATACCGCACTGATGGACATCGAGAAGGTTGACTGGCATGGCTTGGTTAATCAGGCGGAGGAATTGCGTAACGAGGGTGCCAGCGTCATGTACCTGGCAGCCGACAGCCGACTGGTCGGACTGCTTGCAGTCTCCGACCCGATCAAGGCCACTACGCCAGAAGCGCTGCAGACATTGCGGGATGCCGGCCTGGCGGTTGTGATGGCGACTGGCGACGGGGTCACTACGGCAAAGTCGGTTGGTAAAAGACTTGGCATTGACGAAGTGTATGGCGAGGTAAAGCCACAGGACAAGCTGACGCTTGTTGAACGGCTTCAAAAAGACGGAAAAATTGTCGCAATGGCCGGCGACGGCATCAACGACGCCCCAGCCCTTGCCAAGTCCAATGTCGGCATTGCGATGGGAACAGGAACCGATGTGGCCATCAACAGTGCGCACGTGACCCTAGTGAAAGGTGACCTGCGTGCCATCGCTCGCGCCCGTAACCTCTCTGTGGATACTGTGCGGAACATGCGCCAGAACCTGGGCTTCGCTTTCATCTATAACGCCCTGGGCATTCCATTGGCTGCCGGGCTGCTCTATCCATTCACGGGTCAACTCCTGTCGCCGATGATTGCCGCACTGGCGATGAGTTTAAGTTCCGTTTCTGTCATTACCAATGCACTTCGTCTGCGGGGCACAGGAAAATAACGTAACTGGAATGACCTAACGCCAGTCATCCATCGTTCAAAAGGCAAATCTATGGCCATTGGCACCAAACCTGCGGATCAACGGGCTGCAAGGCTGTCCGCGCCGGTCGTGTCCAGCGTACCGAGAATGCAAGGTCAACCTGACAAGACACCAGACAAAGAGGCAACGGGTGGGCAAGCGCCGTTCATAAGTCCGGCAAATGTCGTTGCATCGGCATTTGAGTACGGGCTCGACTATTGGCAGCGTAGTGTTCTGTATTGGGACACGTTACGTGAACGGGCCAATAACATGTTCGCTCACCATGCCAACGGCATGCCGCCTTTGCTGGATTTTGACTACGAAGTCATTCTTGATGCGCGCCGGTTTGCGTCACCGGCGAATTACGCGCTTTTACGCATCACCCGGTGTTGCGACGAACACGCCGAGATATGTGTCGACCAATCCAAGCCGCCGGTCATTATCATGGACCCGCGCGCCGGGCATGGCCCTGGAATCGGCGGTTTCAAACGTGACTCGGAAGTTGGACTATCGCTTCATGAAGGACATGAAACTTATTTTGTCATATTCTTCCCGTCACCCTGCAAGAACCAGACGCTGATTCACGTTCTGAAGGCGCTTCGCAGATTTGTGGAGGAAATCACGACAAGGCATGACGGTCAATCTCCCGTCATCTACGGCAATTGTCAGGCTGGATGGGCAGCTATGCTGTTGGCGGCTGACTGCGAAGGACTAACGGGCCCCGTGGTCCTCAACGGCTCACCGTTGTCCTATTGGGCGGGAGAGACCGGCGTCAATCCCATGCGCCTTGCAGGCGGTCTCCTTGGTGGCGTGTGGATGGCCCACTTGTTGGCCGATATGGGCAATGGCCAGTTTGACGGCGCTTGGCTTGTGCAGAATTTCGAGAATTTGAATCCGGCTAATGCGATATGGGAAAAGGATTATCACCTATTTGCAAATATCGACACTGAACGGGAGCGTTTCCTCGAATTCGAACGCTGGTGGACCGGCTTTTACTTTTTAAGCCGGGAAGAAATTCTTGCCATTGTCGAGAACCTGTTTGTCGGCAACAAGCTTGAACGAGGCAAGCTGCAGCTGTGTGATGGCTGCACCGTCGATTTGAAGCGAATTCGCAGCCCACTGGTTATCTTTGCGTCGAGCAAGGATAACATTACGCCGCCACACCAGGCACTCAACTGGATACCGGCTGTGTACCCGTCGTCAGCGGATTTGAAGCGAGCAGGACAACGCATCATCTATCTCCTCAACCACCAGGTGGGGCATCTTGGTATCTTTGTCTCCGCGAACGTGGCTCGCCTGGAGCATCGCGCAATTCTTGAAAGTATTGGCGAGCTGGAAGCGCTAGCGCCTGGCCTTTACGAGATGAAGATTGTCAATCCGACCGGTGACCCTGACTGCCACAAGCCGCAGTACGTCGTGCGATTCGAAGAGCGGGAAGTTGAGCAAATTCGCTTCGACTATCCGCAAAAAGCGTTTGAAAATGCGCAAAGTCTTTCTGAGCAAAATGAACTGCTTTATAAGGCGTTCGTCAGTCCATGGATACGGGCCATGGCAAACCCATTGAGCGCAGAAGCACTGAAATGGGCACATCCAATGCGTGTCAGCCGATATATGTATTCCGACATGCTCAACCCATGGGTGATACCGGCGATGTTACTGGCAGCAGCGGTCAAGCAGTTGCGCAAGAAAGCTGCCGAGGAAAATTCATTCTTGAAGGCGGAACGCGTCGCAAGTGAATCGATCGCTTCGGCGTTACGCAGCTACCAGGAAAATCGTGATACGGCGTCTGAATTGATTTTCTCGCAACTGTTCGGCAAACAGCCGATTCAACTGTCTGAACAGGACTCGCGAAGGCAATCAGCATGATAGTCATACGACCGAATCGAAACAGGGTGCACTCTTCCACCGTGCTGATCCTAGGCGGCATTATATTGATGGGACTTGGCGTGTATTTCATTTTCTTGCGCCCCCCTTTATTGCCTGAAGACCCTCGATTCATGGGGGCGTCTCTCGCACAGATTCAAATGAGCCTTCCCGGCCTGAAAACATGGCTCACCCGAGTATTCTGGGTGATGGGCGGCTACATGCTTGCCTGCGGCGTCTTGACGGCTTATGTGGCGACTACGAATTTCAAAGCACGGGCACCCAACGCCGTACTTGCCGTGACCCTCTCTGGTTTGACCTCCATCGGATTGATGTCGGCTGTCAATTTCATGATCGACTCAGACTTCAAGTGGCTGCTCCTTGCGTTTACTTTGCCTTGGATAATTGCATTGGTGCTGTACGTTATTGAGGGGCAGGCAATTCGAGACAAGGGCCTCGCGATGGACTAGAACGGAAAAGTATGCCGTCTTCATTGCCGCATGATGCTCGCCGACTAACCGAAAGGAATTCGAATTGATCAGTGAACGACTCAACAGCCACTGTTTTTGCGTAAGCCTGGACGCCGCAGCACTCAAAAACGCGCTGGTAGAAGAGCTGGGTTCAAAGGAACTCGTTACGTTGGTTGAAGAGCGCTGCCCATACCTGTTCTCGGCACGACCTGTGTTTATATCGGATAGTCAGGCAGGGGAAATGGCGGAGGTCGTTGCCGCAGTCGAGGCTTTGAGTGCGCTGCCAAAGTACCGTGAATACGTTCTGGCTAACGCACCGGCGATTGCGCGGCATAACCCTGGAGGGGCTCGTGGCGTTTTCTTTGGTTATGACTTTCATCTTGGGGACAGCAGCATTGGAGTCATTGAGATCAATACGAATGCGGGTGGTGCCATGCTCAACGCTGTCATGGCGCGCGCTCATCATGCCTGCTGCCTGGACGACCACCGGATGGCTTTGGCAGCTGCCGAAGCCGAGGCATTCGAACAGCACATTGTGCAAATGTTTTTGGCAGAGTGGCGTCTTTCAGGCCACTCACGCCCGCTGAAAACGATCGCCATCGTAGATACTGCACCGCAGGAGCAGTATCTGTATCCGGAGTTTCTGTTGTTCAAGAATTTATTCGAGCGTAATGGCTTGCATGTCATTATTGCTGATCCTTCGGAGCTGGAGCTCTTTGCAGGCGTTCTGATGCACGGGGACACGCCCATCGATCTTGTGTACAACCGTCTTACCGACTTCTATCTGGAAACGCCCGGCAGTTCGGCGCTGCGGGAAGCCTATCTCGAAAACGCCGTCGTACTGACACCCCACCCTCAAGCACATGCGCTGTATGCAGACAAGGGCAATATGGCACTCCTCGGGGATGATGAGCTTTTGACCAAGTTTGGCACATCGCAAGAGGTGCGAGATGTTCTTGCCAAACATATTTTGCATACGGAAATTGTAGACGCAGTTCATGCCGACCGCATCTGGAGCGAGCGTCGCAATCTCTTTTTCAAGCCGAAAACTGGCTATGGGAGCCGCGCTGCCTACCGGGGCGACAAGGTCACCAAACGCGTCTGGCAAGACATCCTTGCTGGGCAATACATTGCACAAGCCATCATGCCGCCCGGAGAACGGCTGGCGGGTACGCCTGATGGTCCCGAAACGCTTAAATTTGACCTGCGCTGCTATGCCTATGGAGGCAAAATCCAGTGGACGGCAGCGCGCCTGTATCAAGGCCAGACAACGAACTTCCGCACGCCTGGCGGCGGATTTTCTCCTGTCTACACGCTACCCGATGTACGGCTGTCGAGCGAGATTAACGGCATATTAAAAGCGGCAAGTGAAGCGACGTCTTGTTGCGACAAGAGTTGTACTTGACCATGTGAAATCAAACCACGATGTTACAACGCACCATGTTAAACAAACATATATCCAAATGCATCCTGCTTTCGATGGCTGCATTCGTGACTCATCCGTCCGTCATGGCCCAGCAATCGACAGGGCCTGGCATACAAAAGCGGCTCAGCGAGATCTTTTCGGGGTCGAAAGAGGAAGAGCTTCTGGAGCCCGATCAGGCATTCAAACTGAAGGTGGTCGTGTCTGGTCCCACGACGTTGGTCGTTGACTTGATACCAGCAAGTGGATATTACCTTTACAAGGAAAGAATTCGTTTTGCGCTGAAAAACGCACGTGGCGTCGGGATCAAATCAGTCAAGCTCCCTGCCGGCAAAATAATGATCGACCCTACTTTCGGCAAAATGGAAACGTACGACAAGCCTGTCCAGGCTGAAATCGCCTTGGAACGGGCTCCAAACGCGAAGAGCGTCACGTTAGCGGCAAACTACCAAGGGTGCAACGAAAAGACTGGCGTTTGTTATTCACCGATAGATAAAGAGTTGACCCTCACTTTGCCATAGTTAACAGCTGTTCCTTTTTATATCAGGAGTGCACGTGCAATGGGCGGAGATCCAAACCGAATAAAGCGCCTGGACTTGCTGGGCGGAGTTGGCGCAGGAATCTTGGGAGCGGGAATTTCCTTGTTATTTGCGCATTGGCTTCAGCCCTTTGCTATTCCGGCGCTCATGGTTGGCGTCGCTGCTCATGGGTGGGCGATGTACGCCAAGGGCACGCTTGAACGTCAGGCGATTGTGCGACGGCCGAAATGGTCAGTCGCGGCCGAATGGCTCTGCTGGCTTATGCTTGCAGGGTTGATTGCGTATGTCACTCTTACAGTGCGAAGCTGACGGGCGTTCCGGTCAAGCCGGCCTGGTTGCCGCCGGGTCAGGACACATACTCTTGTTGCAACGGCGCGTCCGTAACATGAGGCGAGGCTTTGGATTTGTCTCCATGTATATCATCTCATCCATTTTGCCGGCTTTCGAACTGCGTTATTCCTTGGACTACTTCCGTCGCTGAGAATCGTTGTGCTGAAAATAGACCTTAATTTAACCTCGCCATCAACAAGTAATTGCGGTTGCATGACATCGCCTGGCTGGATTTCTCACTTCTAACCCAGCATGCTGTAGCAAGCCGCTGGTATCGGCTATTCATCAGTCATTGTCTGACGCGACCTAACGAAAAGACATCAAAGCATTTTAATGTCTGTCAATGCTCACCGTTCTACTGAGCCGTGCTGGATGGCGACTAAGGTAGGAGACAGCGAAGGAGGTTGCTTCGTCAATCGCCAGGATCTGGCGAGGCGTTAAACTAATTTTTTTCTATGTCCGCAAGCAGATCGATAAGATCAGACATGCCAACTAGCCCACCAAAACATTCTGTTCCATGGAGAGGATTCAAAGTTCCTTTTTTGCTGTGGTCAATTGCTGCGCTATGCCATGTCGCTGGTCGAAGCGGCTCTCTTATTGCAAAATGAAATTTATTTTGATGGGACGCGGCATTTCTTACGTGTCGGAAGAACTCAAATTCTGGCGAATGATCATTTTTATTCTTCACGGATTCATACGCTGTATTTGCGAGCATGCCACAGCACGCCTTGAGATATGTTTCGCTTGATATCTGGCCATTCTGAGCAAGTTGATAGACATCATATGGCCGAAAATGGCGGCTTTCGAGGATGCCTCCAGCCACAACAATGTAGTGTTCTTCCGTGAGGCCCATAGGATTTTGCTTGTTGAATATTGCCGGACAAGCTGCAAGAGACACCATGAAACTCGTCACCATGTCGTAGAACGGAAGCCCTTGCCTAAATTGGATGTAATCGACTAGTTTCATGGCAATGTTTCAAATGACGGTTTAACCTCAGGCGACTACCGGCATCTGACTTCACAACGTATTGGTGGTCGCTTCGGTGGAAGGGTCAAGCGTAGTGCTTGGCCATGAAGTCACGGATGTCACGCACCATTGCCTGTACGTCCGACTTCTCAAATTCGTCCCACTTACCGTGCGCGGCACTGTTTCGCAGATCGGCTATCGACGTAATCCTCTTTTGCACAAGTTTTGTGTACACGCCATTTTTCGCGAGCTCGGAGTTCATCCAGTCGAGCTTTGGATTGTCAGGCAGCGGTATGGCGTTCGCTTGGCAAAGCTTACGCAAACCATCTTCAAGAACACTGCCCGCTACGACGGCTGCAGGCTGAAAATAGCCTGTTTCCAATAAATGTTCAGCTTGCGCCAAGAATTCATCAAAGAGCTCTGCTTCTACGAGCTTCTTGACCGAAAAAAGGCTCTCTGATTCGTAGTCGTCCTTTGCGGCAAGTAAGACACCAAAGGCTTGCTCGACATTGGCCCACTTCGGGTAGGACGGAAACTGATCATTGATCCGTTGATAGTGCACGCTGCCTTCGCCAAACACCCTTGACAGGAGGCTAAGGCGACTTGTCAGCCACTGATTGGCAAGCTGAACATCGATAAAGTCACCGGTCATGTGGCCCGGCGAAGGCGCAGTACGCGTTACCAGAACCTTTTTACCCAGCATAATTAGCTCGTTCAGGCGGGTCACAATTTTGGCGTCAACGGTCACCGTGTCTCCTGTTATGTCAAAAACATCATAAATATCCGGCGAGGCAGCCGGCCATCTTGATTGCCATGTTAATCAATCGAATATGAAATGCGTCGAAAATATTTACACTGGACAGGAGTGTTTACCTTAAATAATTGATTTTTAAGAATTTAATCTACTGGCACCAATATTGCATAGTTGAAAGTATGTTTTTTGACGCAAAGGCCAGAGAATAGAAATGAAAAAGATTTTGAAAAATATTGTTGTGGGCATCGCTGCTTCTGCTGCGGTATTAATGACCTCTACTGCCGCTTATGCGAACCATTTCTATGGCATCGATGCGCATGACCCACCTGTTAGCCATATCAATGGAACATTGTTTGGGAATGGCTCTGTAAATGGTTTTCTGGCAGGGGGCCAGAGTCAGCCTTTTGAACCGCATGATTTCGTTGTCTTTACCGCTAATGCAGGAGATGCGCTGTCGGTATTTCTTAATGGCCCAAACCGCGATGCTGGGTTGTCGGTACTGTTTGATATCGAACGTGATGGGATATTTGTCGGCGATGCGGTTGGCTCGAATCTCCAGTTCGCTTTCTTCAATGATGATGGCCTTGGCAACCTCGACTCGCTGATCAACTTTATCGCGCCTTACACTGGGCAGTACCTTGCCGGCATTGCCGAGATCTCAGGGCGCGACATGGCCTGGACTCTCGGTGTCAATGGCAGCAATTTTGTCGCCAATCAGGTTCCGGAACCTGCGACTGTTTCGTTGCTTGCGTTAGGCCTTCTCGGCTTCGCGGCATCGCGTCGCAGGTCGGCAAAACGCCACGGCGCGTAAGCGCTGTACGATGCCGTCAAGCCCGCCTAGTGCCAGACGTTTAGCTATCGTATTTAAAATCTAGATGCCGTCTTGATTTTGTTGTCTATTTTGATAACGCGCTAGCGATCATCAAGCCCCGTTGCCGATAAGGACAGCGGGGCTTGCTTTTGCCCCGTTCCAAAGCGCTATAGTTAGAAAATGAATTTGTGGCTACAACCCAAAGCAGGCGGTCGTGATTATTACAGGTTGGCGTCCGCTGCTTGTTCGATGTCCATGCTCTTCTCCTTTTCACTGCAGGTCTTTTAAACTCCGCTGCCAATAACCGTGGCTGGGTATCCAGCGCTTGAGATGGCTCGCGCTACCTGCGCTGCCCCTGAAGTCGAGGCAAGACGAATAAGCTTGCCCTTCAGGTCGACGTTAACCGTTGCGCTCCCATCGAGAGCCAATGCCGTTTTCTTGACTCGACCAGCGCAACCGCCGCAGGTCATTTTCTCTACTTGAATTTCATACATTTGCTTGCTCCTGTTAATGATGACAACTTCACTTTAGACCTTCCCATAATGGGAAGGCCAAGATTGCCGGCGTCCGGGGTTGAAGGCGTCGAAGGCTATTGGCTTACAAGACTGCTGCGGCAGCACTTTGCTTTTGCGTCGTATTAACCGCGAGCATGGCAATAAGGGCGGCCGCCAGCAAAATGAGAGCACCGACCGCAAACGCGCTGGTATAGCCATAAGTGAGCGCTTCACCGGCTTTAGCCAGCATTGCGGGATCTTTACCTTGCTGCATCACAGTGGCTGCCTGCGGCAACTGTTCATTTGTCGCAGTCACCGAGATCGTAGTCAGGATAGCCAACCCCAGTGCGGCACCAATCTGCTGAGACATATTCACAATCGCCGAGGCTACGCCCGCCCACTCTTCATCGACCCCATGAACGGCGGTCAATGTCATCGTTACGGCGCTCATGCCAAGGCCGAACGAGGTGAGAAATACTGCGGGCATGACGTGCGTAAGGTAGGAAGCGCCGACGGTCAGTGTCGACAGCCAGAACATCCCGATTGCACCAAGCACAAGGCCGGGACCGGCCACGAAGCGCGGCGCAAAGTGTTCAACCAGCTTGGTGCTGATTCCCGCACCAAGGATGATGCCGGCGCTGAACGGCAGCGCCGCTACCCCGGTCCTCGTCGGGCTGAACTGGAGAACTTGTTGCAGATACAGGGCCAACAGGTAGAAAGTGCCCATCAGGCCAGCGCCCGTGAACAACATTGTGAGGTACGACCCGGCACGATTGCGCTCACGCAGCAGCCAGAGGGGCAGCATCGAATCTGCGCTGCGCGCTTGCATGAACAGGAACAGGATCAGCAGGACGCCGGCGGCGGCGAATGCGCCGATCGTTATCGGATCGGTCCACGCATGTTCGCCACCGCGCGTCACCCCATAAGTCAGGGCGACCAATGCAGCGGTGCCGGCGATGGCACTCAATGTATTGAGCCGCCCCGTGTTTCGCTGCCCCTCGACCAGGCTGCGGGTTCCCGCAAGCACACCGAGGCCGATCGGGATATTGATGAAGAAGACCCAACGCCAGCTCAGCATGCCGGTCAGGACACCACCCAGAAGCACGCCGACGGTAATGCCCAGCGCCGACATGGCCCCGTACACGCCCATGGCGGAATTACGGGCCTTGCCCACGGGGAAAGTCGTAGCGATTAACGCCAGCGCATTGGGAGCCGCGAGTGCCGCACCGATACCCTGCAATGCGCGTGCGGCGATCAGCCACTCTGCGCCAGGAGCAAAACCACCCAGAAGTGACGCGCCGGTAAAGATGGCAAGACCTGCCCGGAAGACGCAGCGTCTTCCGAATAGGTCGCCTACGCGTCCACCAAAAAGCAAAAGGCTGCCAAACGCGAGGATATAAGCGTTGACAATCCAAGGCAGAAGCGAAGCCGATACGCCAAAGTCTTGTTGAATGCTGGGCAATGCGATGTTGGCAATAGTGTCATCCAGAACCAGCATCAGTTGCGCCGTTGCGATGACGATCAAGGCAGTGCGCAACTGTCGGCTTTCCGAAGATTGATTAGCAGGAAGAGTAGAATCCATGATGGTATCCAGGTTTTGGTTTCTGATAGCTACATCCTCAGGCTTCCAATCATTGGAAGGTCAACGCCGATTTGCATTTTTCCGCATTTTTTCTTTTGCTTCTTGACCTTCCCATCACAGCAACGTGCATTCTCTTGCCCAAGAAGCAAATCCATGCTTCTCTGAAAAATCAAGGGCAACAAGTAATGGAATCATTCGCCGTAGGATCGCTCGCAATTCCGACCAGGCCATTCTTCTTCCTTGTCGCTGTCCTAGGCGCATTGGCTGTGGGCAACCGGCTTGCAAAGCGAAGCGGCATGGAAGTCGAGCGCGCGCTGTGGTCCGTACTGTTTGTGGGCGTTGCATCCGCCCGGCTTGCTTTCGTCCTGATTTATTGGCCGAGCTATATTGGCCGGCCCTGGACTGTCCTCGACCTTCGCGATGGCGGCATGAATGTAGTTGTAGGCATTGCAGGAGCGATTTTCATGGCTCTATTCCTGGCAGTGCGCAACCGGCCACAACGCCGACCGATTCTGGCTTCACTCATGGTGGGCCTGGCGCTATGGGGAGCGATGACGACAGCACTGCAGGCTGGCAAAGCCACTACGCCAATTCCAGCGATCACGTTGCCCGACCTCGGCGGGAAATCCGTTGCACTGCAATCATTCACTGGCAAACCGGTGATCATTAACCTGTGGGCCTCCTGGTGTCCGCCTTGCCGACGGGAGATGCCCGTGCTTCAGGAGGCGCAGAAGACGCACAAGGACATAATCTTCGTGTTCGCGAACCAGGGCGAATCTGCCGATGCAGTACGCGCTTACCTGATCGCACATGCTTTGCAAATGGAAAATGTGCTGATTGATAGACACGGAGCCATCGCAAAGCAGGCGCGCGCTGCGGGGTTGCCAACTACGCTGTTTTTTGATCGTCATGGCACGCTTGTCGACACCCGCATCGGCGAACTCTCCCACGCGAGCTTGGAAGAGCGGCTCACAAAGCTGGTTAGTCCATGAAACCGTTCTACCCGCACGATACGAACGGCAGTATTCACTGAAGCTAGTCGCTTCAGGCTGCCTGTTTCCCCTTCCGAGTGCGGTGGTTCGATAGCCGCCAAGTTGGAAGTAGGCCTGCTTTTCAAGGGTAAGCAAGGCAAGCTGCCATGGTATCCGTTGACGAAGCGAGCGTGAAAGCGGCACAACTCAACGGCCGTTATGCGCTGCCCACATGCGTTACCACTTGCGCATGACAGAGGTACTGAATCCCGCGCAGATTGAAGCATATAACGCGCTTCGCGGGTATCGCTGATCCCGGAGCACGCCTTGGAGAAAACGTTTAGAGTCTAAAAAAAACCGCCCAAGGCAGTTTTCCATGACACGATTATTCCGCAGTAAAGCCTATCGGCTGTCGCGAGGTCCAGCTACTGCCGCCAGAATCTCACCAAGTAACAAATATATTACTGCAATTTATTGCCAACGTGAAACCATCGATTTGCTGCAGAGCCGATATTTTTCTTTCAGTTCATCCGCTACTGCGTACAACCACGTTGTGCCGACATTCGCGTCCTTAGTCCCATCGAAGTTCTCCTCCATAGCCTAAGCTTGCGACAAAAAATCCTTTTGCTGGCACATACGAAAGGATAATTCAAAAAACCGCTTGACCTTCCCATCAATGGAAGGTCTACCGTATAGGTATGGCTTCAGGAGACCCTTATGGATACCGCTGTAAAACCCCCAACTAGCATTACCGACCTGACCTTCAATATTGAGGGAATGACGTGTGCGTCATGTGTTGCTCGTGTAGAAAAGGCACTCCAAGCTGTCCCTGGCGTGGAAAAGGCGTCTGTCAACCTTGCCACCGAAAAGGCGACGGTTCGCGCCGGTGATGCCGTAACCCTGGAAGCCTTGTCGGCTGCCGTTGCTAAAGCCGGTTATGAAGTCCCAGGCGAAACGGTATCCCTGTCGATTTCCGGCATGACATGCGCTTCCTGCGTGTCCCGCGTTGAAAAGGCACTCAAAAAGCTCCCTGGCGTGACCGATGCGACCGTCAATCTAGCCACCGAAAAAGCGCAAGTAAAATCCTCAGGTGTTCCGTTGGACACCCTGATTGCGGCCGTGCAGAAAGCCGGCTACGAAGCGTCCGCCGTCACCGAAGACCGGGTCAAAACCACACCAACAAATACACTTCCTGACTGGTGGCCGGTTGCTGCCGCCACGCTTCTCAGTCTGCCCCTGGTTGCACCAATGTTCGGCATGGCTTTTGGTTACGAGTGGGCACTTCCGGGCTGGATGCAATTGCTGCTCGCCACACCGGTGCAGTTCTGGCTGGGTGCCCGCTTCTACAAGGCGGGGTGGAAAGCGCTCCTTGCCCGCGCCGGCAACATGGACTTGCTGGTGGCCATTGGCACCAGCGCGGCGTACGGCCTGTCGGTGTATCTGATGATCATGCACGCTGGCCATGAAGGCATGAACCACCTCTACTTCGAATCGTCGGCCGTTGTCATCACACTCGTCTTACTTGGTAAATGGTTGGAGGGACGGGCAAAAAAACAGACTGTGGCGGCACTGCGCGCACTCGAATCGCTGCGTGCCACGGAAGCCATCGTCCGCCGTGATGGCAAAGACGTGGTTGTACCGGTGGCGTCGGTGCGCAGCGGTGACCTTGTCGTGGTACGCCCAGGCGATCGCGTTCCCGTGGACGGCACGATTGTCGAAGGCAGCAGTCATCTGGATGAATCCCTGCTTACTGGCGAAAGTCTTCCGGTCGCAAAGACGGTTGGAGACCATGTCACCGGCGGTGCGATCAATACTGAGGGCGTCCTGCTATTCGAGGCAACCGCTGTTGGCGGTGCCACCATGTTGTCTCAAATTATCAAGATGGTCGAGCAGGCGCAGGCGGTCAAAGCGCCGATCCAGAGGCTGGTGGACAAGGTCAGTGCGGTCTTCGTCCCGGTTGTCTTGCTCATTTCCGTCGTGACGTTCTTCGCCTGGGGATTCATGACCGGCGACTGGCAGCAAGCGTTGCTCAACGCGGTCGCGGTGCAGATCATTGCGTGTCCGTGTGCGCTTGGTCTGGCCACGCCAACCTCAATCATGGCTGGCACGGGCGTGGCCGCCAAATACGGCATCCTGATCAAGGACGCGGAAGCGCTTGAATCGGCGCATGCCATCACTGCAGTCGCTTTCGATAAAACGGGCACCCTCACCGAGGGGAAACCGGCCATCGTTGCTGTGGAAGGCTTCACGCAGTCACAGCGCCGCGTTTTGGAGCTGGCAAGAGCGGTTCAGCAGTACAGCGACCATCCGTTAGCCAAAGCAGTCGAAACCACTGCGAAAGAGCAAAGTTTGGCTCTTTATCCTGCAACCAATGCGAAGGCACTGCCAGGGCGTGGTGTGCAAGCCGATGTGGGAGGCGTGACCGTCTACCTTGGCAACACGCGTCTGATGCAAGAGCTTGGTGTATCGACACGCGTGGAAGAGTCGGTGGCAAAGACCCATGAAAACGCAGGAAGAACCGTATCCTGGCTTGCTGTCAGAACGGCGACCGGTATCGAGCTGTGCGGACTGCTGGTGTTTGGCGACACTTTGAAGAAAACCGCCAAAGATGCCATTGCAACACTCGCCCGCATAGGTGTCCAGTCAATTATGCTCACCGGCGACAACGCTGGCGCTGCAAAGGCTGTGGCCGATGCCATTGGTATTACGCAGTTCAAAGCGCAGGTTTTACCAGCTGACAAAGCGAATGTTGTTGCAGAACTGAAGCAAACGTATAAAACAGTTGCGATGGTTGGCGACGGCATCAACGATGCACCGGCATTGGCCTCTGCCGATATCGGCATCGCCATGTCGACCGGCACGGATGTGGCAATGCACACGGCTGGCATTACGCTCATGCGCGGAGATCCGGCATTGGTAGCCGATGCGATTGCCATCTCGAAGCGGACATACCGGAAAATTCAGCAAAACCTGTTCTGGGCATTTATTTATAACCTGGTTGGCATACCGCTTGCCGCGTTTGGCTTGCTCAACCCCATGATTGCAGGTGCCGCCATGGCATTCAGTTCCGTCAGCGTCGTCACCAATGCGTTATTGCTGCGCCGCTGGAAGCCAACGCACAACACAGCCGATTGATCACCTCACTTTAAGGAGAGCGAAAATGAACATTGGAGAAGCTGCCAACGCGACTGGCGTTTCGGCAAAAATGATCCGCTATTACGAAAGCATTGGCCTGATCAAGCAAAGCGCCCGCAGCGACGCGGGCTACCGAACGTACGGTACAAATGATTTGCATACGCTTCGGTTTGTAAAACAGGCACGAAAACTCGGCTTTTCGATCGACCAGATTCGAGAGCTATTGTCGCTATGGCAAGATACCGGGCGCGCTAGTAAACAGGTAAAAGCGATTGCAATGGGGCATGTGGAGGACCTGAACAAGCGTATCGAGGAGATGACGGCAATGCGAGACACGTTGCATCATCTCGCCAAGACCTGTGCGGGAGACAACCATCCCAATTGCCCGATACTGGTTGGTTTGGCGAGTGCAGATGCGGCTGCATCACTTCATTAAGGCAATTTGGTATGGGCCTTCCGACACCCAGTTTCTTAAGGTGTACAATTTAAATATTGTGAAAATTTCCCGCCCATCCCGCTTCGTTGCGGCGCTTATTGCGCTATTCAGCATACTGTTCATGCAGTTTGCTGTTGCCGCGTACGTATGCCCAGGATATCAGGCGGGGCAAATGGATGCATCGATGACGATGTCATTCGACGCAAACATTGGGAACATGGACGAATGCCAGGGCATGGACGTGGTGCAGCCGAGCCTGTGCCACGCTCACGATCAGGCTGGAAACCAATCTCTCGACAAGCCCGAACTTCCCCAAGTACAGCCATTCGTTGCAGCGGCCTTAGCGTCGACTCTGCTGCCAATCGATATTGCCCATCCTCCGCTGGCCAACTTCGTCGAAGACGTGCAGCTGGCCCGAACGACTGCTCCCCCGCTGTCCATTCAACACTGCTGCTTCCGCATTTAATCCTTCAGACCGCTTGGTTCGTCATCGCTGCGCATGTCGCGCAGCCGGTGTTGTTCATTGCTATCTGGAGGTTTCATGTCATCCCCATTTACCTTACCTGCGCTTGAGCGCAACACGGCTCCTCGCTTTGTGCAAAGAATCGTTTGGACTTTCCTGGTGTGTGCAATGGCGCTCGCTGTCCCCGTTTTTGCGGCAGAACCCACGCTTACGCTGGCCGAAGCCCAACGCCTAGCGGTCGAACGCTCACGTCAAATCACATCGAAGGATTTTGCGGTCGCTGCCTCACGTGATATGGCTGTCGCAGCGGGCCAGCTCCCTGATCCGGTATTAAAACTTGGCATCGATAATTTGCCAGCCAATGGACCGGATCGCTTCAATCTCACCAGCGACTTCATGACGATGCGCCGTGTCGGCGTGATGCAGGAACTGACGCGAGCAGACAAGCGTCGTTTTCGCTCGGAACGCTACGAACGGGAAGCAGAGAAAAGTCTTGCGGAAAAGAGCATGACCATCGCGTCCATTCAGCGGGACACGGCACTGGCATGGCTGGACCTCTACTACGCCCAGGCCGCTGCCAAAATCATCAATGAGCAAGGCATGCAAGCCAATCTGGAAGTGCAAGCTGCCGAAGGCGCATATCGATCCGGACGCGGCAACCAGGCCGACATTTTCGCCGCACGAAGTGCGCTCGCAATGTTTGACGACCGTTCCAGTGAAATCGGGCGGCTTACCGCGAATGCCCGGACCATGCTTGCTCGGTGGATTGGGCAGGCTGCGGATATGCCGTTGGCTGCCAGGCCCGATGCAAATACCATCCGCCTCGACCCAGCGACGCTTGACACCCAACTCAATCACCATCCGCAAATTGCGGTGCTGGCCAGGCAAGAAGAAATCGCCGTAGCGGAAGCAAAACTGGCGCAAGCCAACAGGAAATCCGACTGGAATGTTGAAGTGATGTATTCCCAGCGTGGCTCGGCGTACTCGAACATGATCTCGGTAGGCGTCTCCGTTCCGCTGCAATGGGACCAGAAGAACCGGCAAGATCGCGAACTGTCGGCAAAGCTCGCCATGGTCGAGCAGGCAAAGGCGGAACGGGAAGAGTCGTTGCGAACTCACATAGCGGAAACACGCGTAATGATCCACGAGTGGCAAAACGACCGGGAACGCCTTGGCCGCTACGAAAGAGAATTGATACCGCTTGCTAACGAGCAAACACGGGCTGCAATCGCCGCATATCGCGGTGGAAGAACCGGATTGCCTGATGTCTTGATGGCACGCCGCAATGAAATCGATGTTCGGCTCCAGGCACTGCAACTCGAAACCGGCATGGCCCGCGTATGGGCACAACTCAACTACCTCTTCCCGGACGACGCCACTGCATCGCATCCGGCTACAGATTTGAACAGGAATCCAAAATGAACACCAAAAAACTATTCTTAGCGCTCCTTGCCGCTGGTGTTATTGGCTCAGGTGGGTATGGACTGTATTGGCTTGGGATGAATCAGGGCATGAAAATGGCTGGCCCGGCACCGACTGCCGCCCCGCCGACCGGAAGTGAACAGAAAGCCGACAGCGTGGATCCGGCGACGGGGAAAAAAGTCCTGTACTGGCATGATCCGATGGTGCCCGGTCAAAAATTCGACAAGCCTGGCAAGTCGCCTTTCATGGATATGCAGTTGGTGCCCGTATATGCCGATGAGGCTGGCGACGAAGGCACCGTATCGATCAGCCCGCGCGTACAGCAGAATCTCGGTATCCGGGTGGCAGAGGTCACCAAGGACAACTTGGCACCGACGGTCGAAGCAGTGGGCAGCGTCGCCTACAACGAGCGCAATGTGGCGGTGGTGCAAGCCCGCAGCAATGGCTTTGTCGAGCGGCTGTATGTGCGCGCTGTCCTCGATCCAGTCAAGAAAGGCCAGTCGCTGGCTGAATTGTATGTACCGGAGTGGGTGGCGGCGCAGGAAGAATATCTTTCAATTTCACGCATGCAGGGCATGGGGACAGACGAATTGCTGGACGCCGCACGCCAGCGCATGCGCTTAGTCGGCATGACAGACGACCAGATCCGGCGCGTGACGATCAGCGGCAAGGTACACGCGAGATTGACCATTAGTGCGCCCATTGGCGGCGTATTATCGGAACTGGAAGTGCGCGAAGGCATGACAGTCATGTCTGGCGCACCGATGTTCCGCATCAATGGCATCGATACGGTCTGGGTACATGCCGACGTCCCGGAAAATCTGTCGGCGCAGGTACGTCCTGGCGCTGTAGTGGAAGCGCGCACGCCATCATTGCCCGGCTCGTTACTCAAAGGTAAAGTCAGCGCCATTCTGCCTGAGGTCAATGCCGCTACCCGCACGCTAAAGGCGCGGGTGGAACTGGCCAATCCGGACCAGAGAATGGTACCGGGCATGTTCGCCACCATCAATTTCACACCGGCGGTGCGCAAGGACGTGTTGACGGTCCCTACCGAAGCCGTGATTCAGACTGGCAAGCGCAGTGTCGTGATGCTGGCGCAAGGCGACGGCAAATTCATGCCGGTCGACGTTGAGACCGGCATCGAGTCAAACGGTAAAACCGAAATCACGAAAGGGCTGGAAGCGGGACAGAAGGTGGTGGTGTCAGGCCAGTTCCTGATTGATTCCGAAGCCAGCCTGAAGGGAACGACGACACGCTTGGGCGAAATGCCGGCTGCTGCAAGTGGCAAAGTCTCGGGTCAGACACATCGAGGCCAAGGCAAGGTCGAAAGCATCGACAAGGATGAAGTCTTGCTGTCGCACGGTCCGATTCCAAGCCTGCAATGGGGAGAAATGACCATGGGCTTCAAGCCGCCGGCGAACGGCTTGCCGAAGAATATCGAAGTCGGCGACACCGTCACCTTTGAAATCCGTCCTATGAAGGATGGCATGTATGAAATCACGACGATTTCGCCGACGGCGCAAGCCCCGGTGCAGGAAATGAAAGACAAGGGCACGGCAAAGGGTGAGGTGAAAGATGGCGCAAAGGCACCTGCCGGAAACACTGG
>NZ_DAIUCO010000020.1:0-35940 GCF_036846085.1 Noviherbaspirillum sp.
CCCTCAACGAGAAAATTCTACTTCTGATCGCCTCTTTTGGCCGGGGGGATTACCAGGCGAACGGAGACCGCCTTTTGTTGTACTGCCCAGTGTGCCATCTCGCGGCGACAAGATGGCATACCACCTTTTTTGCAGGCCTCCGCGATTATTTCCGCCTTGAGCCGCTCTTGGCGTACATCTTCTTCAGACGTCGGTTCTCGCTTTCCGGTTCTTTGAGGCGCGCCATCATCGACGTATCCATGCCGCCGAACCGGCTGCGCCTTCTATAGAACAGCGCCGAGTTCATGCCATGGTTACGGCATAGCTCGGGAACAGGTGTGCCGGCTTCTGCTTGCTTAAAGATATTGATGATTTGGCTTTACGAAAAACGCGACTTCTTCATGCAAAAATTCCTCGAATCAATATTGAAAAATTCAGCCTTCAAGACCGCTTACTTTTCGGAAATACTACCGCTCGATTAATGCACTAATTATTAGCCACTGACGTGGCAAATTTTTTATTTCTTTAGTCGACCTTCATTGTTGCGTCAACTAAAGCATCTTTTGAAACCATCGGTGGATTCGTTCCCGGAAGCCTGTTGACTTCACGCTATGAGAGAGTATTTGCACAAGAATCACTGAAATATTGTCCTGCCCGCCATAGTGATTGGCCCTCTCTATGAGAAAGTCACAAGAACTATTTAATCGGGACTCAGTTCTTAGCAAGAGATCGCGTATCTCGTCCGATTCAAGCAGGTCTGATAAACCGTCGGAACAGAACAAATACAAGTCACCTGTTTCCGTTTGATGCTCATGCATTTCTACCTCAAGTTCGCAACCAATTCCTACTGCGCGCGTAATAAGATTTTTGTTTAAAGAGAGGCGCGCTAGGTTTGGAGCGATCATGCCGGCATCTATTTGCTCCTGCAATAGCGAGTGGTCACGTGTCAGTTGTACCATTTCACCCCGCCGCAGACGGTATGCACGGGAGTCACCGACGTGTGCAATGGTTACTGTATCGCGATCAAAAAGTGCAGTAACCAACGTGGTCCCCATGCCATGATATTGCGGATCATTTTGAGCAGCATCTACAATGGCTGCATTCGTCTGCAAAATGGAATCCTGCATTAAATGCTGAACTTGCTTACTACGGCTATGAAGGAAGTCGGAGGAATGTTGCTGCAGTCTCTGGAGGCCGGTTTCGAGCAACTGCTTTAACACACTCGTTGCCATACCACTAGCTACCTCACCTGCGTTGTAGCCGCCCATACCATCGGCGAGAATGGCGAAATTGTAGTCGACACTGACCACGATCGCGTCTTCATTGTGCGATCGGACTAGTCCAGTGTGAGTTTGAGCAGCGAATTCCAGCCCGACATTATTTGCCATGCGGCAGATTATACGTTGTGGGCAGACGCGAATCGGTTCACGGTCCAGATTACATACATACGCAGAGAAAGTCTAGATATGCGACACGCGTAAGTGAAATCTCGATTTAACTGATGGGCATATACTTCGACGGTCGTATTGAGCGAATTATGCATCGCTCGATGTTCGAAGGTCATGTGTGACCTACTGCCCCTAGCAAAAATAGGGGCAGCAGATTTCAAAGCGATAAGAGGTATAGGTTAATGCGTCGGATGCGTGCCTTCGTGAGTGTGCACACGCCGCTTTGCCAGAAAATGCCCAATTGCGATCACCAGAATCGCGCCAACTACGCTTGGAATACTGAGATGAATATCAGTGCCTGGAATTATCATGTCGAGACCGGGCATGTTTTCTTTAACCCATGGCCCTACCGCCACATCGGTCACGATCATACCGCCTGCCAAATATCCGAGCAGACCGGCACCGAAGGTAATGATGAGCGGGAACTTCTCCATCAGCTTCAGCACGATTGTACTACCCCAGATAATGATCGGGATGCTGATCAGGATGCCGAAGACAACCAGCGCAAATTGATGATCGCCGCCAGCCTGTTCCGCGGCGCTGGCAACTGCGATAACGTTATCGACGCTCATCACAAGGTCGGCAACCACGATGGTTTTGATAGCAGCCAGCAGCCGGTCGCTTGCTTGAATATCTCCATGCCCACCATCGTCATCCGCCAGCAGCTTGACGCCGATCCAGAGCAACAGCAGCCCGCCGATAACTTTAAGGAAAGCAACCTGCAGCAATGTCACTGCGAATGCGATCAGGACCACACGAATAGCGATTGCACCGAACGTGCCCCAGAGGATGCCCTTGGTACGGAGGTGTGGCGGCAAATTTCTGCACGCTAGGGCGATCACGATCGCGTTGTCTCCGCCCAGCAAAATATCGATGAGAATGATCTGGCCGACAGCGACCCAGTTCAGGTTAAGTAGAAAATCCATGCTTGCCTCGAAATGTTGTGGACGAAATAATACGGGGAGCTAATGCCCCCCGCAAGTTGTGCCTTGTACGTATTGCATTCACCGGGACTGCTTTCGACATGCAGTCCGATTGGTCGCCAAGGGTGTCAGCGACCGATCGTAATTACAGGACCGACTTCAACAAACGTCCCATTTCGGACGGATTCTTCGTGACCTTGATGCCGCAGGCCTCCATGATTTCCAGCTTGGCTTCCGCGGTATCGGCACCGCCGGAGATCAGCGCGCCGGCATGGCCCATACGCTTGCCCGGTGGAGCTGTGACGCCAGCGATAAATCCGACGACCGGCTTTTTCATGTTGTCTTTGATCCACTCCGCCGCGTTGGCCTCATCCGGCCCGCCGATCTCGCCGATCATGATGACAGCGTCGGTATCGGGATCATCGTTGAACGCCTTCATGACATCAATGTGTTTCAGGCCGTTGATCGGGTCGCCGCCGATACCGACCGCGGACGACTGGCCAAGGCCGAGCGCCGTGAGCTGACCGACTGCTTCATAGGTCAATGTACCGGAACGTGACACAACGCCGATGCGGCCTTTCATATGAATATGGCCTGGCATGATGCCGATCTTGATTTCATCGGGAGTGATCAATCCGGGGCAATTTGGACCCAGCAGCAATGTTTTGCTGCCCGACTTGGCCATGCGGTCCTTCAGTGCCAGCATGTCACGGACTGGAATGCCTTCGGTGATACAGATGGCCAGATCGAGTTCGGCTTCGACCGCTTCCCAGATAGCCGCTGCGGCGCCGGCGGGTGGTACGTAAATGACGGACACCGTGGCGCCGGTTTTCGCCTTGGCTTCGGATACATTGGCAAATATCGGGATGCCTTCGAAATCCTCGCCTGCTTTCTTCGGATTGACGCCTGCGACGAAGCAGTTCTTTCCATTCGCATAGTCACGGCACATGCGGGTATGGAATTGACCGGTCTTGCCGGTAATACCTTGGGTGATGACTTTCGTGTCTTTGTTGATCAGGATCGACATGGTTATTCTCTTTCGAATCGGTTGGGGATCAGTCCTGCGCTGTGCGCGGCGTCTTCCCGCAACAATATTTTTTATTTTCCGTTGGCCGCAGCGACAACCTTTTGCGCAGCTTCTTCCATCGTGTCGGCCGAGATGATCGGCAGACCGGAATCGGCCAGCATCTTTTTGCCGAGGTCTTCGTTGGTACCCTTCATGCGCACCACCAGCGGCACCTTCAGTGAGACGGCCTTGGATGCGGTGATCACGCCTTCGGCGATCACGTCGCAGCGCATGATGCCGCCGAAGATGTTGACCAGAATGGCTTTGAGGCCTGGGTTCTTCAGCATGATCTTGAAGGCTTCGGTGACTTTCTCCGCTGTCGCACCGCCGCCGACGTCGAGGAAGTTGGCGGGTTCGCCGCCGAACAATTTGATCGTGTCCATGGTGGCCATCGCGAGACCGGCGCCGTTCACAAGGCAACCGATATTGCCGTCGAGCGAAATATAAGCAAGATCGAACTTTGATGCCTCGACTTCCGCCGGGTCTTCTTCCTCAAGATCACGCATTTCGACGATTTCCGGATGACGGAACAATGCGTTGGAGTCGAAGTTGAATTTCGCGTCGAGCGCGATCACTTTGCCGTCGCCGGTAAGGATGAGCGGATTGATTTCCGCCAGCGATGAATCTGTTTCCCAGTAAGCGGTGTACAGGCCCTGCAATTGTTTGCGCGCGTCGGCGATCGAGCCCTGTGGCACGCCGATCTTGGCGGCGATTGCATCTGCATCGGCATCAGTCAGGCCGGTCGCCGGATCGATAATGACCTTGTGAATCAGTTCCGGATGTTTCTCGGCGACCTCTTCGATATCCATGCCGCCTTCGCTGGATGCCATCAGTACGACCCGCTGGCTGAGGCGATCGGTAACCATGCTGACATACAGTTCCTTCTTGATGTCCGCGCCTTCTTCGATCAACAGACGCCGAACTTTCTGGCCTTCCGGTCCGGTCTGATGCGTGACGAGCTGCATGCCCATGATGGCGGACGCATATTCTTTCACCTGATCGAGCGACTTGGCCACCTTCACGCCGCCGCCCTTGCCGCGACCGCCCGCATGAATCTGTGCCTTGACGACCCAAACAGGGCCTCCAAGCGTTTCGGCCGCCTTGACCGCCTCATCGACGGAGAAGCACGGGATACCGCGCGGAACCGTCACTCCGTATTTACGGAGGATTTCTTTGCCCTGATACTCATGGATCTTCATGCGAGCTTCCCTTCAGACGCTTATGGAAAAAACAAACTGGTTGATTAAGTGGGTTCTGACCCGGTGGGTTCGGATGCGGTCGCCGCTTTAACGGCCCACCGCGGGTAGTACTGAGCGACCGCTGCGCCATCGGTGCGCAATGCGTGGCAGCGGTCGAGTTGAAACGGTTTATGGTTTTGGTTATCGGCACCGGCACCGTCGCGGGTATCAAGAACCTCGCCGGCGAACGCCTGAACGGCTGCGGTCGGCAACACCTGCGTGAGTTCCGTCAGATGTGTGCACCCTTGTATCCCGGACAATCGCTGCCGGACCCCGTCCCGAAAGCCTTTCATCAGGTTGAGGCCGATCAGCTTCTTATAGGCCGGACCGATCGTATCGCAATAATCTGGATAAGGAACTGCGTCGGACACTGCATGGGCATCGACGACGTTGAACTGCAGATCAATGGTCAATCGCAGCCAGAGGTCGTGTACGGGCGCGCCTGCGGGCCTGACTCCGGATGCGAGCCTGGATTCGCGTGTTTTGATATCGGTAATGTGAGCGTCAAGATCCCACAATCCATCGTCGCGAGCGAACGCATCGACCTGGATTGCGCGAGTGTGCTTGAGAGCACGGCGGGAATTCGACGGAGGTAGGGGCATAACGGCCAATGCCTGTGGTGTGGCAACAAAAAGCCGCATTTGCGAGTCGCTGCCGCAGTTTCTACGGCAACAGCCGCTCATGCGGCGCTGCAAAAACCATCGAAGTGTAGCACAGGTCGAAAGCTTAAAACCACACCAATAATTTCTGGCTGGTACATTTGGAGGTGCGACGATTTGCTTGCACTATGACAAAACGGAGTGGGTGGAGAACCACGAGCGCACGAATTAATCCGAGCTTTCGCCTGCATGACGCATGGCACGCTGGATGGAGGTGAGGGAAAACCCGCGCTGCTGCAGAAAACGTATTTGCTTTGCGCGTTCCGTGGGATCTACGGGTGGTGAGTTGAATTTTTTGCGCCAGACTTCCAGCGCTCGGGCGACTTCGCTTTCAGCGAGATCCGACTTGATATCAGCGAGGGCATCCGCTTCTATCCCGTGGCTCTGCAACTCGGAAAGAATACGGCTGTTGCCGAAGCGATTGGCGCGGCGATGAATGAGAGATTCGGAGAAGCGCGCTTCGGAAAGCAACTTGGCTGCTTCGAGATTGTCCAGCAAGGCTTCTATGTCATCGCCTTCCTGCGCATAGCGCGCCAGCTTACGTGACAGTTCGAAGCGACTATGTTCCCGTGCCGATAAATACTTCAGGGCTCGCGCTTTCAGACTCATTTGCAGTTTTGCCATGGTTTTCCGAAAACACGAGCCCTTCTCACGTGAAGTAATCGTTAATGCTTGAAGCAGCTTCGGTGCATTCTAGGGGCGATGCGCCGGTAAAGGATTCAAAAAGTTATTCAGATGCCTGATTGGCCGTTGCAGCCAACTCCCGGACGCCAAGCGATGCGCGAACCTTGTTCTCGATTTCGCGTGCGAGTTCCGGATGCTCTTTTAAATAGGTACGGGCATTATCCTTACCTTGTCCGATCCGCTCGCCGTTATAGCTGTACCACGCACCGGATTTTTCGACGATCTTCGCTTCCGATCCCAAGTCGAGGATCTCACCTTCCCGCGACGTGCCTTCGCCATAAAGAATATCAAAGTGTGCCTCTCTGAAGGGAGGTGCAACCTTGTTCTTGACGACCTTGACCTTTGTTTCATTGCCGATCACTTCGTCGCCAGACTTGATCGAGCCGGTGCGACGAATGTCCAGACGCACGGATGCGTAAAACTTTAATGCATTGCCGCCGGTTGTAGTCTCGGGGTTACCGAACATCACACCGATTTTCATGCGGATCTGGTTAATGAAGATCACCAGGGTGTTTGTTCTGTTGATGCTGCCGGTCAGCTTGCGCAATGCCTGCGACATCAAACGCGCCTGCAAACCTGGCAGGGAATCGCCCATGTCACCTTCGATTTCGGCGCGCGGGGTTAGTGCCGCAACAGAGTCGATCACCACCATGTCGACGCTGCCCGAGCGCACCAGCGCATCAGTGATTTCGAGGGCTTGTTCGCCGGTGTCCGGCTGGGAGATCAACAAGTCGGACAAGTTGACGCCGAGTTTTTGTGCGTATACCACGTCAAGCGCGTGTTCCGCATCGATAAACGCGCATGTGCCGCCCAGCTTTTGCATTTCCGCGATAGCCTGCAATGTCAGGGTCGTCTTACCCGACGATTCAGGACCATAGATTTCAACGACCCGTCCGCGCGGCAGGCCACCGACGCCCAGCGCAATATCCAGACCGAGCGACCCGGTGGATACAACTTGCACTTCTTCGGCCACCGCGCCGTCGACCATGCGCATTACCGAACCCTTGCCGAACTGCTTTTCGATTTGTGCCAATGCCGCGGACAGCGCCTTGCTTTTGTCCGAGTTAAGGGCGGATTTTTTGTCGTCCATGAGTGCCTTCTTTCGACGGTTGGATAGAGGAAGACGTAAACCAGAAGCGATGCAAATTTAGCGTATCTACGGTTTTCGTCACAACCAATACTGTATAAAAAAACAGTGATTTATGCAAGCAAAGATTCTCGATTTGCGAGAAAAGTTTACTAAGCTGAACAGTACCGGCATCTCTTTCTGCCTTGCTGGCATGAATGAAACACAATAGACTAGACTCAGTTTAATTCGATTGCTTTACGCCAACATGCGCATCCTGCTTGCGGAAGACGACAGTGTACTCGCCGATGGTCTGACACGCTCATTGCGCCAGTCCGGTTATGCGACCGATTGCGTGAAAAATGGCGTGGAAGCCGACACGGCCCTGTCCACCCAGGATTTCGATTTGCTTATCCTCGATCTTGGGCTGCCCAAGATGGCCGGACTGGAAGTATTACGGCGCCTCAGGGCGCGCAATTCTCGTCTTCCTGTCCTGATCCTGACCGCCAGCGATTCGATCGAACAGCGGGTCAAAGGGCTCGACTTGGGCGCGGATGATTACATGCCGAAGCCCTTTGCCTTGTCCGAGCTGGAAGCCCGAGTCCGTGCACTGACCAGGCGTGGTGCAGGCGGCGGCCCGACTGTCATCAAGCACGGCCCGCTTTCCTATGATCAAGTCGGCCGCATCGCGTACATGCACGAACAAATGCTGGATTTGTCCGCACGCGAACTCGGCCTGCTTGAAGTACTGTTGCAGCGTACCGGGCGACTGGTGTCGAAGGAACAACTGGTCGACCATTTGTGCGAATGGGGCGAAGAAGTCAGCAACAATGCAATCGAAGTGTACGTTCATCGCCTCCGTAAAAAGATTGAAACCGGGGGCGTTCGCATTGCAACCGTCCGCGGTCTCGGATATTGCCTTGAGAAGTTCGCCGACAGCCAGGCGCAGCAACAGAGCCAGCAGGCAATCCCCCCGGCCTGAGCGCGACGATGAGCGATGGCGACTCCATGCAGGCGACGGTTCCTGTCGCAAGCGATGCCGGCACGCTGGCCGACCCGTTCGATCCGGCCGAGCAAGAACTGGAGGAGCGGATCCAGCGCTCGCTGTTCGGCGAGATTCTCGACTGGATGCTGGTTCCGCTGCTCCTGCTTTGGCCGATGAGCATCGCCATCACGTATCTCGTCGCAAAATCCATCGCAAATTACCCGTTCGACCATGCGCTCGACGATACCGTTACCGTGCTGGCGCAGCAGGTAAAGGAGGTAAACGGCAAAGTGGTGGCTTTGTTGCCCAACACATCCCGCGACCTTCTGCGTGCCGACGACGTGGACAATATCTATTTTCAGATCATCGGCAAGCGCGGCGAGTATATCGACGGCGACCGCGATATGCCCATGCCGCCACCGGAAGAGGAAAAACCCCTGCCCGGCTCGGTGGTCTTCCGCAACGATGTCATGCGCGGCAACGACGTACGCATCGCGTACACCTACATCGACCTGAAGCCGCGCGGCAGCGGCAACGGCAAAGCGGAGACGGAATCCGACCTGGCGTTGGTGCAGGTTGGTGAAACCCTCGACAAGCGCGTTGAACATGCGAACGAAATCATCAAGGGCGTGATCCTGCCGCAATTCATCATTCTCCCGATCGCGTTGGCACTGGTCTGGTTCGCCCTCAGCCGCGGCCTGTCACCGCTGGCAGAGCTGCAGCGGCACATCCGCGAACGCCGCCCCGACGACCTGAGCCCGATCGACTCGCGACAGGTACCGGAAGAGATCAGTCCGCTGGTCAGCTCGCTGAACGACATGCTCGAAAGGCTTTCACAAACAATCCAGATGCAGAAGCGCTTCATCGCCGATGCAGCCCATCAGATGAAGACGCCGCTGGCCGGCATGCGCATGCAGTCAGAGCTGGCGCTGCGGCAGACCAATTACGATGAGGTCCACCGCTCGCTCGAACAGCTTTCCAAGAGTTCGGAATCGGCAACGCGGCTGGTGAACCAGTTGCTGGCGCTCGCACGGGCGGAGAACCAGACGCCGGAAGCGAAACCTTTCGTGCCGCTGGAGTTGTCCGAACTGGCGCGCAATGTCGTGCAGGATTGGGTTCAGGCATCCTTCACGCATCGAATCGACCTCGGCTTCGAACAGCCGGGCTACCCGGTGATGGTGCTCGGCAATCCGCTTACCTTGCGTGAATTGCTCAGCAATCTGATCGACAACGCGCTTCGGTACACGCCTGCCGGCGGCAGCGTCACCGTCAGGGTGGGTTCCGGAGAAGGGGGTGGTATCGCAACCCTGGAAGTTGAGGATACCGGCCCGGGCATTCCCTATGCCGAGCGGGCGCATGTGTTCGAACGCTTTTATCGCATTCTCGGCAACCAGGCCGAAGGCAGCGGTCTTGGCCTATCGATTGTGCGCGAGATCGCGCAGCAGCATGGCGCCACCGTGGATATCTTCAATAATCCGCGCAGCCATGACCCGAAATTCCCGGGCTGCCTGTTCAGGCTTTCCCTGCGCAGCGAACAGCGCCCGGACGTCATCGAGGATATAGGCTGATATGGAGACCCGCCCTTCCATCGTTCCACAACTGGCCGCTCGCAAAGCGTATTGGGTTCGGACGCGGCGAATAACCGTGGTGCTGTTATCGATCTGGTTCACAGTGACATTCAGCGTCATTTTCTTCGCGCGTGAACTTTCGGATATCTCTCTCTTCGGCTGGTCGTTTTCCTACTACATGGCCGCGCAAGGGACGATATTCATTTACGTCTTGCTGGTCGGCGTCTATGCGTGGCGCATGCCGTACCTGGACAAGATGCTGAAAGATGCGAGCGACAATGGCAAATAAGGCATTCTTCAGGCAGCTCTGCCGCTACTACGGACTCTACACATTCGGCTTCATCCTGTTTCTTTTATCGGTCGCGATCCTTGAAAAGGAAGGATTTCCCCGCGTCTGGATCGGCTATCTGTTCCTATTCTCCACAATCGTGCTGTATGCCGGCATCGGGGTTATCAGCCGGACATCGGAGGTATCCGAATATTATGTGGCCGGTCGCCGCGTACCCGCTTTCTTCAACGGCATCGCGACCGCCGCCGACTGGATATCGGCAGCGAGTTTCATCAGCCTTGCAGGCGGCCTGTACCTGTACGGCTTCGACGGCCTCGCCTATATCCTGGGCTGGACCGGCGGCTTCTGCCTCGCCGCGCTGCTGATCGCTCCCTACTTGCGCAAATTCGGCCAGTACACGATCCCGGATTTCCTGGCGGCGCGCTATGCGGGTCGCGGCAACGGAAACCTGGTGCGCCTGCTGGGCGTTTCGGCGACCATCATCGTTTCCTTTACCTACGTGGTGGCACAGATCTATGGCGTGGGACTGATTACCTCGAGGTTCACCGGCATCGATTTTTCGGTCGGCATCTTCCTTGGCCTGGCAAGCATCCTCGTATGTTCCTTTCTCGGCGGCATGCGGGCGATTACCTGGACCCAGATCGCGCAGTACATCATCATTCTCATTGCCTACATGATTCCGGTCGTGTGGCTCTCGGTCAAACATACCGGGATGCCGGTACCCCAGATCGCCTATGGCTCAGCGCTCTCCAAGCTGAGCGATCGGGAAAAAGCGCTCAACGACGACCCGAGAGAGCATGAGATCCGGGCCGTGTTCAAGCAGCGCGCCGACGAGTACGACACCAGGTTGAAGGAACTGCCCAGATCCTGGGAACAGGGACGGATCGCCGCACAGCGCTACCTGGATGATCTTCGCAGAAGCAACGCGTCGCTGATCGAAATCAAGGCCGCCGCCCGGGCGCTGGCCAACTATCCGAGAAGCGTCGAGGAGGCAAGACGACGATGGACTGACGCCCGGAACAGCAACCTCACCCATTCCATGCCCATCGTTGCCCACACCATGCCGTTCGCCGCCGAAAGCGAGGCGGCCTCCGATATCAAGCGCAACAATTTCCTGGCGCTGGTGTTTTGCCTGATGATGGGCACGGCCGGCCTGCCGCACTTGCTGGCACGCTTTTATACGACACCGTCGGTCCAGGAAACGCGGTCATCGGTGTTCTGGACGCTTTTTTTCATCATGCTGGTGTACACCACCATCCCCGCCCTTGCGGTACTGGTGAAGTACGATCTGTACACGTCCCTGGTGGGAACGGATTTTTCGTCCTTGCCGGCGTGGGTGTCGTACTGGGCCGGCGTGGACAAGGTTAATCCGCTGATCGCCATTGCCGACATCAACAAGGATGGCGTCGTGCAACTGGCGGAAATCTTCATCGACGGCGACATGGTCGTGCTGGCCACGCCCGAGATCGGTGGCCTGCCCTATGTCATATCCGGCCTCATCGCGGCAGGCGGATTGGCTGCTGCGCTATCAACGGCGGATGGACTGCTCCTGGCGATCTCGAATGCGCTGTCACATGACACCTACTACAAAGTGGTCGATCCGAAGGCATCCAGCCAAAAACGCGTCACCATATCGAAATTGCTGCTCCTCGTGGTCGCATTGGTTGCCGCCTACGCCGCATCGCTGAAGCCTGGAAACATTCTATCCATGGTCGGCACCGCGTTCTCCCTGGCCGCCTCGATGTTGTTCCCGGCACTGGTATTGGGCGTTTTCTGGAAGCGGGCGAACCAACAAGGTGCAATAGCTGGCATGCTGACCGGACTGGCGGTATGTATTTACTACATGGCGCATACCCATCCGACACTCGGCGGATCGGCAAACGGCCAATGGTTTCATATCGCGCCGGTGTCCGCGGGTATCTTCGGCGTGCCTGCCGGCATCCTGGCGATGGTGGTCGTCAGTCTCCTGACGGCGCCGCCGGATGAACGATCCAACGCACTGGTAGAGCGCATACGCACGCCTTGATCATGCACAGCATCAGTGCATCTCGATCTGGCATATTTCTTGATAACCACCTTTCCAAGATCAATTTATTTCGAAGCTATGGCCGATTTCTATGATGAGATGTACCTCGATGGCGCCGCCACCGTCCGCGAGCATTACCGTGAATTCGAAGCCTGGCTTTCTGAACAATCTCCCGAAACCATTGCCCGCAAGCGTGCCGAAGCGGACCTGATTTTCCGGCGCGTGGGCATTACGTTCGCCGTGTACGGCAACGATGCCGGGACCGAACGCCTGATCCCGTTCGACATCATCTCCCGCATCATTCCCGCCAATGAATGGGAGCAGCTCGAAACCGGGCTGGTGCAGCGGGTCAAAGCGCTCAACATGTTCATTCACGACATCTACCATGACCAGAATATCGTCAAGGCAGGCGTGATTCCGGCGGAACAGATTTTCAAGAATGCACAGTATCGCCCGGAGATGCAGGGAATTTCGGTCGCGTCCGACATCTATGCCCACATTGCCGGGGTCGATATCGTCCGGGCTGGCAAGGGCGAGTTCTACGTGCTGGAAGACAATCTGCGGGTGCCGTCCGGCGTGTCCTACATGCTGGAAGACCGCAAGATGATGATGCGGCTGTTCCCGGAACTGTTTGCCCGTTACAAGGTAGCGCCGGTTGCGCATTATCCCGATATGCTGCTGGACAACCTGAGGTCGGTCGCGCCGGTGGGCATCATTGATCCGACGGTGGTGGTCATGACGCCGGGCATGTACAACTCCGCCTACTTCGAACATGCGTTCCTGGCGCAACAGATGGGCGTGGAACTGGTGGAAGGCAGCGACCTGTTCGTCAACGACAATGCGGTCTACATGCGCACGACCCGAGGCCCGAAACGCGTCGATGTCATCTATCGGCGCATCGACGACGATTTCCTTGACCCTCTGGCGTTCCGCCCCGATTCGTCGCTCGGCGTACCGGGCCTGCTGTCGGTGTATCGCGCCGGCCGCGTCACGCTTGCCAATGCCATCGGCACCGGCGTCGCGGACGACAAATCGATATATCCGTATGTGCCGGACATGATCCGTTTCTACCTGTCCGAAGCACCCATCCTCAACAACGTGCCGACCTACCAGTGCCGCAAGAAGGCGGACCTGGAATATACGCTGGCGCATTTGCCGGAACTGGTCGTGAAGGAAGTCCACGGCGCGGGTGGCTACGGCATGCTGGTCGGCCCGGCCTCGACCAAGGAGGAGATTGAAAACTTTCGCCAGCGCGTGATGGCCAGGCCGGACAACTATATCGCGCAGCCCACTCTCGCCCTGTCCGCCTGCCCCACTTACGTCGAATCGGGCATTGCGCCAAGGCATATCGACCTTCGCCCTTTTGTACTCTCCGGCGAAACGATTTCCATGGTCCCCGGCGGACTGACGCGGGTCGCGCTGAAGGAAGGTTCGCTGGTCGTGAACTCTTCGCAAGGCGGGGGCACTAAAGATACCTGGGTGCTCGAAAAATAAAAGGGAGAAACCACATGTTGAGCCGCACCGCCGATCACCTTTACTGGATGGCCCGTTATACCGAGCGTGCCGAAAATACCGCACGCATGCTGGATGTGAATGTGCAGACGGCCATGATGCCGCAGTCCGCCGAAGCAGCCGAAAAGGGATGGCGCGCCATGCTCGGCATATCGGAATTGAATGAGGCGTTTGACGAAAAGTATGGCTTGCTGACCGCAAGGGACGTGCTGGATTTCATGGTGCGCGATCCGCAGAACCCGTCATCCATCGCTTCCTGCCTGACCCAGGCACGCGAGAACGCGCGCGCAGTGCGCGGCACGCTGACGACGGAGGTATGGGAAACCCAGAACACCACCTGGCTCGACATGCAGAGCCGCCTCAGCGGCCGGTTGCTGGAGCGGGACCCGAGCCAGTTCTTCGAGTGGGTGAAGTACCGCTCGCATCTCTCCCGCGGCGTCACCATCGGCACGATGCTGAAGGATGAGGCCTTCTATTTCATTCGCCTCGGCACCTTCCTCGAACGCGCGGACAATACGGCCCGTATTCTGGACGTCAAGTTTCACAGCGCGACCGAAGACGCTTCCGAGGACGAGGACATCGAGATCGATTTTTATTACTGGGCGGCGATCCTGCGTTCGGTGTCGGCATTCGAGATCTATCGGAAGGTGTATCGTGACGTTATCTCGCCGGAACGCGTGGCGGAACTGCTGATGCTGCGGCCCGACATGCCGCGGTCGCTGCTCGCCTGCATGGAAGAAGTCGTGGCAAATCTCAAGAACATCCGCAATGATGTATCGTCGGATACCGAGCGATTCGCCGGAAAACTCCATGCCGAATTGACATTCAGCACCATCGACGAAATCCTGGCGGGCGGTCTGCATGACTACCTGACCCAGTTCCTGGAGCGCATCTACGAGCTCGGCAACCGCGTCAGTCGCAACTTCCTGGTTCCGCTGGCGGCATAAAGGCACTATGCAACTCTCCATACGCCATGAAACGGCCTACCGTTACACAGCTCCGCTGTCGTACACGATCCAGCAACTGCGCCTGTCACCGCGCAGGGAAGCGCATCAGCGCACGCTGTCCTGGCACATTTCCACGCCGGGGCAGCGGCATGAATTCATCGATGCGTTCGGCAATCTCAGCCATATGCTCACCATCAACGGCACCCATAACGAAGTGCGCATCGTCGTCCAGGGCGTCGTCGATGTCAGGCCGCTCGACCGCGGAAGACTGACAGCGGACACGACGCTGTCACCGCTGGTATTCACCGTGCCGACCCGGCTTACTGAAGCCACGCCTGCCGTTGCCGACTTTGCGATGCGTTACCTGCCGCAAGGCGCAGGCAGCAATGCGCTGATCACCCTTGCGGAAGCCATCCGTGGCACGGTCGATTACCGCACCGGTGCAACCGCCGTCACCAGCACCGCTGCGGATGCGCTCGATCTCGGCCAGGGCGTCTGCCAGGATTACGCGCACCTGTTTCTCGCCTGCTGCCACGTACAAGGCATCCCTGCGCGGTATGTCTCCGGCTACATCGATCCGCAGAACACGGCGCATGCGGAAAGCCATGCCTGGGTCGATGTCTGGGTCGACGAGCCCGGCTTCTCCGGTTGGGTGAGCGTCGATGTCACCCATGCTCAATTTGCAGGTGATTCGCTGTGCCGGCTTGCAATCGGCCGCGACTATGACTCGGCCGCACCCATCCGCGGCGTGCGGCATGGCGGCGGCGTCGAATCCCTGACCGTTGAAGTGGATGTGTTGCCGATCAGCACAGCAAGCTGAAACATGTTGTCGAAGTATTTCCAATACGCATGAGCACAGTACGCTTCCTGTAAAATCCGGGTTTTGCGCCTCCTACTTCGCGATCATGACTTATTGTGTCGCCATGCGCCTCGATGCAGGCCTGGTTTTTCTCTCCGATTCGCGCACAAATGCGGGTGTCGACCACGTCGGCACCTTCCGCAAAATGACCGTGTTCGAAAATCCCGGCGACCGGATGATGGTGTTGATGACCGCCGGCAACCTGTCGATTTCGCAATCGGTGCGCCAACTCATTACCGAAGAAAACGGCCCCGGCGGCAAAAGCATCTGGACGGCCGAGTCGATGTACGAAGCGGCACAGATCATCGGTGAAGCGGTGCGTACCGTTCACAAGCGGGATGCACACACACTTGAGAAGTTCGGCATCGATTTCAATCTGAATATCATTTTCGGCGGCCAGATCAAGGGTGAGCGCTGCCGTCTTTTCCAGATCTATGCGCCCGGCAATTTCATCGAGGCGCATAGCGAAACCAGCTACTTCCAGATCGGCGAGGCAAAGTACGGCAAGCCGATCATCGACCGTGTCGTCAACCCGTCCACCTCCCTGAACGAGGCGGCGAAATGCGCGCTGATCTCAATGGACTCGACACTGCGCTCGAACATCTCGGTCGGCCTGCCGCTTGACCTGCTGATCTATGAAACCGATCAGCTTGCCGTCACGCGCTTTGTCACTATTGATGAAAAAAACAAGTATTTCCAGATGATCCGAAACACCTGGGGACAGCAACTCAAGGCGGTATTCGAAGGAATTGCCGACCCGGTCTGGGATGCGGCGCCGGAAGCGGATGCCGATGTGAACACTTTGTCGGCCGCGAACTCCCGCAGTCAGCCGATCCGGGTACTGCCGCCGGCGGGCGCCGCGACCACTGTTGCCCCCGCCGCACCGCAAACACTGGCACAGCAACCGGGCAGCAATCGGCAGCATTAACCGTGCTGCATGACAAGTCACCACCGCGGCGTTCCTTTCTCCTTCAAGAACAAGGCGCCTCGCGGCGACAGCTTGCATAGCAGGCGGTGTCGGAACCGTAACACAACGGTATAGCCAAACAAAAACCGCTGCAGGATTGCTCCATGCAGCGGTTTTTGTTTAACCGGACGAAATCAGATCACGACGGTTTGCGCCTCGTTGCCCTGGCGCTCGCGGATCTCGCCAATCCGGCTGACGCTTTCGCCCGCCGCTTTCAATTGCGCCATGGCGGCGTCGGCGTTTTCCTTTGCCACAATCACCACCATGCCGATTCCGCAATTGAACACGCGGTGCATTTCCGCATCCGCCACGCCGCCGTGCTGCTGCAGCCAGCCGAAGAGCGGCGGCATGGTCCACGCGTCACGATGCAGGACCGCAGTCAAATTACCTTGCAGTACGCGCGGCACATTTTCGACCAGCCCGCCGCCGGTGATGTGCGCCATGCCCTTGACTTCCATTGCCTCGATCAGGGCAAGCAGCGGCTTGACGTAGATGTGTGTCGGCTCCATCAGGACATCCGCAAGGCGGCGACCGTGGAAATCCGCGTTCAGGTCGGGCTGGGCGACCGAGATGATCTTGCGGACGAGCGAATAGCCATTCGAATGCGCACCGGAGGACGCAAGGCCGAGGACCACGTCGCCGGGCACGATCTTGCTGCCATCGATGATCTTCGATTTTTCCACTGCACCGACCGCGAAACCGGCGAGATCATATTCTCCGTCCGGATACATGCTTGGCATTTCGGCAGTCTCGCCGCCAATCAATGCGCAGCCGGCCAGTTCACAGCCCTTCGCGATGCCCTTGATGACATCAGTGGCAGACGGCACGTCCAGTTTGCCGCATGCGAAGTAATCGAGGAAAAACAGGGGTTCGGCACCCTGCACCAGGATGTCATTGACGCTCATCCCGACAAGGTCGATGCCGACGGTGTCGTGCTTGTTGAGGTGAAAAGCGAGCTTGAGCTTTGTTCCTACGCCGTCCGTACCGGAAACCAGCACGGGCTCCTTGTATTTTTTGCTAATTTCGAACAGGGCTCCGAATCCGCCGATGCCGCCCAGTACGCCTTCGCGCATCGTGCGTTTGGCGAACGGCTTGATCGCCTCGACCAGTGCGTCTCCGGCATCGATATCGACGCCGGCATCTCGATAAGAGAGGGAAACCTTTGAAGAAGAACTCATGATGTGGTTACTAGGCGGTAAAATAGGCGGCTGACGCCAAAACGAACCGCTATTCTAACAAACCGATCCGTCCGCCCTGCGAATACATGTCATTTTCTTTCAGTCCAGAACAAAAACAGGCCGTTTCACGGACCGCGCACGGGCCGGTGGCAATGCGGTATTTCCAGGCGAACCTCATTCCTGTCCGCATTCCTCATCAATCATGAGGCAAATGGTGCTGGACCTGGGCGCGGAGAAACCGCAGACCCTTGATAATTTTGTAGCTGGACAGAACCGCGAGCTGCTGCAGTTGCTGCGCCAGTTCGCGAACCATGCCGCCGACATGCCCCATGAGCGCTTCGTTTATCTCTGGGGGGAATCCGGCGCCGGCAAATCCCATCTACTGCATGCGCTGGCCGCGGCCACGAAGGCGCGTTATATCCCCGCCGACAGCGCTCAGGAAGCATGGCAATATTCCCAGGAAACACCGGTTTACCTGATCGACGATTGCGAACGCCTGTTGCCGGCTGCACAAATCGACGCATTCGCGCTGTTCAACCAGGTGCGTGAAAACGGCGGCCTGCTGGTCGCGGCAGGTGCTGCGCCACCCGCTGCGCTGGCATTGAGGGAAGATTTGCGGACCCGCCTGGGATGGGGCCTGATTTACCAGCTCCACGGCCTGACCGACGAGGAAAAGATCGCCGCCCTCACTCATGCGGCACAGACACGCGGGATGGCGGTGTCCGCGGGCGTGTTACCCTATCTGATCACCCATTTCCGCCGGGATATGCGCTCGCTTTCCGCCATGCTCGATGCGCTCGACCGCTATTCGCTGGAAACCCAACGACCGATTACCCTGCCGCTCCTGCGCAGCCTGCTGCAGCGCGAGGGCGAGCCGAAGACAGAATGAATATCGCTTTATTTGATCTCGACCACACCCTGCTGCCGCTTGATTCGGACTACGAGTGGGGACAATTCCTGGTGCGCATCGGCGCCGTCAATTCGGTTACCTACGCCGAACGCAATGCAGTTTTCTACGCGCAATATGAGGCGGGCACGCTTGACCCGGTCGAATATCTCGAATTCGCGCTCGGCACACTGGCAAGCTTTCCCGGGGACCAACTCGATGCCTGGCACCGGCAGTACATGCAGGAGGTCATCGAGCCTGCGATCCGGCCTGCAGCGCTGAATCTGCTGAAGCGCCATCGTGAGGCCGGCGACCTCATCGCCATCATCACCGCCACCAATCGCTTCGTCACCGCACCGATCGCCAGGGCACTGGGCGTGGACAACCTGATTGCAGCCGAACCGGAGCTGACACCCGACGGGCAGATCACCGGCAAACTGCGCGGCGTGCCCACTTCCGGTCCGGGTAAAATCGTCCACGCGCAGCAATGGCTGGCGACGATGGACAAAAGCCTGCAAAGTTTCGACCGCAGCTTTTTCTACAGCGATTCCCAGAACGACATTCCCTTGCTGTCGGTCGTCACAGACCCTGTCGCGACCAACCCCAACGCACTGCTGAAAGCGCATGCCGAAGCGCATGGCTGGCCTATCCTGAATCTATTCGATGATTAAAAAGTTTATCCGGCGCATATTGGGCGTCAAATCAAAAGCGGATAGCCCCAACAAGCCAGTGCAACTCGGGCCGAAGGAGCATGGTATCGATCCGCAGCTTCTTTCGCCGAATGCGGTGCGCGTGACGCAAACCCTGCAGGAAGCAGGATTCAAGGCGTTCGTTGTCGGCGGCGCGGTCCGTGACCTTCTGCTGGGCGTGAAACCCAAGGATTTCGACGTGGCGACCAACGCCACACCCGAACAGGTCAAGCGCCTGTTCCGGCGTGCCTTCATCATCGGACGGCGGTTCCAGATCGTCCATGTGATGTTCGGTCAGGAGATCATCGAGGTCACGACCTTTCGCGGCGCCTCCTCCGAGGGTGCGCTGAAGGACGAACACGGACGCGTGCTGCGCGACAATACCTTTGGCGAGCAGCATGAAGACGCCATCCGGCGCGATTTCACCATCAATGCGATGTACTACGATCCGGCCAGCCAGACCGTGCTGGATTATCACAACGGCATTCCCGACATCCGCAACAGGACGCTCAGGATCATCGGCGTGCCGGAAGCGCGCTATCGGGAAGACCCGGTGCGGCTTCTGCGCGTGGTGCGTTTCGCGGCCAAGCTGAATTTCAACATCGATCCGGCCACGAGAGAGCCGATCCAGGTGATGGCGCCGCTGATCAACAACGTGCCGGCAGCGCGCGTGTTCGATGAAATGCTCAAGCTGCTGATGAGCGGCCATGCGCTGGCATGCCTGCAACAGCTGCGCAAAGAAGGTCTGCATCATGGCTTGCTGCCGCTGCTCGATGTCGTGCTGGAGCAGCCGCTGGGCGAAAAATTCGTTCGGCTGGCATTGGCCGGCACCGACCAGCGGGTACAGGAAGGCAAACCGGTATCGCCTGGCTTCCTTTTCGCCGCGCTGCTCTGGCACCAGGTGCTGGAGAAGTGGCATGCCTATCAGGCGGCCGGTGAATATCCCATCCCCGCACTGCATCTGGCGGCGGACGACGTGCTGAACACGCAAACCGAAAAGCTGGCACTGCAGCGCAAGATCGCCTCCGACATGCGCGATATCTGGGCCATGCAGCCCCGCTTCGAGCGCCGTGTGGGCAAATCGCCGTACAAGATGCTTGAGCATCTGCGCCTGCGCGCCGGCTACGACTTCCTGCTGCTGCGCTGCGCGTCGGGGGAGATCAGCGAGGAAATCGGCCAGTGGTGGACGGAGTTCATCGACGCCGATGGACCTGGCCGCGAAGCGCTGCTGGCACGCAAACCCAAAGTCGAGGGCGAGGCGCAGCCGGCAAAGAAGCGTCGCCGCCGCAGCCGCAGCAAGCACAAGGATGCCGCCGCCGGCGGGGATATTGCATGAGCAAGGGCCGGGTCGACACCTATATCGGCATCGGCTCCAATCTTGGCGATGCGGCCGACAACGTCCAGCGCGCGATCCTGCTGCTCGGCACACTCGACGACACCAGGTTGATCGCACAATCCAATCTGTTCCGCACCGCTCCGGTGGATGGGGGTGGTGACGACTACGTCAATGCCGTCGCCAAGCTGGAAACCGGCATGCCCGCCGACCTGCTTCTGAACGCCTTGCAGGCAATCGAGCAGGATTTCGGACGTGAACGCCCTTTCCCCAACGCGCCTCGCACACTCGATCTCGATGTGCTTCTGTATGCCCAGCAGCGCATCGATACACCGTCACTGACCGTGCCGCATCCCCGCCTGACGCAGCGGGCATTCGCCCTGATTCCGCTGCTGCAGCTCGATCCCCTGCTTGCCATTCCCGGCAAGGGCCCCGCCCACCAGTTCGTACCCGGTGTGGCCGGCCAAGCCATCCAGAAAATCTGACGTCTTGAGCTGAACCCTTATGCAGATTCCCGTATTCGTCCAGACCGCCGGCTTGCTGATCCTGTCGAACGTCTTCATGACCATCGCCTGGTATGGACATTTGAAGAATCTGGCGTCCAAGCCATGGTGGATTGCGGCGCTGATCAGCTGGTCGATCGCTTTGTTCGAGTATCTGCTCCAGGTGCCGGCCAACCGCATCGGCTACACCCAGTTCAGCCTGGCGCAGTTGAAGATCATGCAGGAAGTAATCACTCTTGCCGTGTTCGTGCCGTTTGCCATGCTGTACATGAATCAGCCATTCAAGCTTGACTACGTCTGGGCCGCCCTCTGCCTCGTTGGCGCGGTTTATTTCATATTCCGAACATGAGCATCGACAAATACAAGTACATCGTGGTGGAAGGACCGATCGGCGTCGGCAAGACGACCCTGGTCCGCAAACTTGCGGACAGCCTGCATGCGCAAACACTGCTCGAACAGCCACAGGAAAACCCCTTCCTCGAAAACTTCTATCGCGATCCGGCTCGCCACGCACTGCCGACGCAGATGTTTTTCCTGTTCCAGCGCATGAACCAGTTGCGTGATCTCGCTCAGACCGACTTGTTCGATAACCGTGTAGTCTCCGATTTCCTGCTGGACAAGGATCCGATTTTTGCGCGCCTTACGCTGGGTGACGATGAGCTGAATCTATACCAGCAGTTGTATAACCACCTTCGGCCCCAGGCAGCCGCGCCCGACCTTGTCATTTATCTGCAGGCGCAGCCCCAGACCCTGGCGGACCGGGTGCGCAAGCGCGGCGTGCCGATGGAAGCGGGGATCTCCGAAATATACCTGCACCGGCTCTGTGAAAGTTATAGCCGATTCTTCTATCATTACGACGCCGCGCCGGTATTGATCATCAATACCGAACACTTGAATCCGGTCGGACGGGACGACGACTTCGCACTGCTGCTGGACCGTATCGACAACATGCGCGGCAAGCGGGAATTTTTTAATCGAGGAGAATGAACATGGCCGGATACCTGCAGGAGAGCGACACCAAGGGGCGCAGCAAGGCGGTCACCGCCCCCTCGTTGCTGGCGATGCGCCAGGCCGGCGAAAAGATCAGCATGCTGACCTGCTACGACGCAAGTTTCGCCGCCCTGATGGACGGCTGCGGCGTGGACGTGCTGCTGGTGGGCGACTCGCTTGGGATGGTGTGCCAGGGACATACGTCTACGCTGCCGGTGACGGTGGCCGACGTCGCTTATCACACCGCGAGCGTGGCGCGCGGCAATAAAACGGCGCTCCTGGTCGCAGACATGCCATTCGGCAGCTATGCGACACCGGAAGCGGCATTTGCCCATGCGGTGGAGCTGATGCGTGCCGGGGCGCAGATGGTCAAACTGGAAGGCGGCGCCTGGCTGGCCGACACCATACGCTTCCTTACCGATCGCGCCGTACCGGTATGCGCGCATCTTGGCCTGACGCCGCAGTCGGTGCATCAGTTCGGCGGCTACAAGGTACAAGGCAAAACATCGGAAGCGGCGGAACAGCTAAAGCAGGATGCATTGACACTGCAGGCGGCCGGTGCGTCATTGCTGGTACTGGAAGCCATTCCATCGGCGCTTGGAAAGGAAACCACCGAGATGCTTGCCATCCCCACCATCGGCATCGGCGCCGGACCGGATTGTTCCGGTCAGGTGCTGGTGATGCATGACATGCTTGGCGTCTTCCCCGGCCGCAAGGCGCGTTTCGTCAAGAACTTCATGGAAGGCCAGACCAGCATCGCCGGCGCAGTGCAAGCCTACATTGCCGCGGTGAAGGACAAGTCATTCCCCGGCCCGGAACATTGTTTCTGAAGCATCCATTGGAAGGCATCGGTGCGCTTCGCACACCGATGCCTTCAGGCCAGCTCACCCACCTGATCCAGCCGGCACGCATGACCACTGTCGCATCAGTGCCGAAGTCCGTTCATTCGTACTTGGCCAAGCTCTTTTTCAGATGCTCGCCGAGGCCGTCGACGCTACTGACCGCCACGCCGAGGTCACGCAGCAAGCCGTCATGCACGCCATAGATCCAGCCATGCACGGTAATGGATTGGCCGCGTTCCCATGCATCCTGCACGATGGTTGTCTGGCAGACGTTGCTCACCTGCTCGATGACATTCAACTCGCATAACCGATTCAGCTTGTCGCGATCGCCCAGCGCCTCGCCGAGATAGCGTCCGTGCTTCTGGCTGACGTCCTGCACGTGGCGCAACCAGTTGTCCGCCAGGCCGATCCGACGGCCGGTCAGCGCCGCATGCACGCCGGAACAGCCATAGTGCCCGCATACGATGATGTGTTTGACGCCCAGCACATCGATGGCGAACTGCAGTACCGACAAGGCATTCAGGTCGGTATGCACGATGACGTTGGCGATGTTGCGGTGAACGAACACGTCGCCAGGCAGCAGGCCGAGCAGTTCGTTTGCCGGCACCCGGCTGTCGGAACAGCCTATCCATAGATATTCGGGCGCCTGCTGGTTCGCCAGTTTTTTGAAGAAGTCGGGATTTTCGGCCACGATGGCCGCTGCCCATTCGCGATTGTTCTGGAACAGATGCTCGAGCATGGATTCGTCTTTGCTATTTTCCGTCATGGGGCTTCACCGCAAGAATTGTCCGCGCCGGATGGCGCGTTCCGACCGCCATTTTATAGAAAATACAAGCTGAAAAATATCCGGATATCTTCGTATCAGCCCGAGAACGAATACGAAGGTCCGTCGATGCCTCATCTTCCGCGCTCGCATGGCATGGAGCGCACATGAAAAAGCCGCCGGTTCAGGGAACGGGCGGCTTCAGGAAATGACACTCAGGATGATTGGCGCTTATTCAAAAAACTCTTTTACCTTGTCTTTCCAGGATTTGCTTTGCGGACTGTGTTTCGAGCCGCCATCCGTAGTCAGGCGCTCGAACTCCTGGAGCAGTTCTTTCTGTCGCTCGGTCAGCTTGACCGGCGTTTCCACGACCACATGACAGAAAAGATCGCCCGCATAGCCGGAGCGCACGCCCTTGATGCCCTTGCTGCGCAGTCGGAATGTCTTGCCGGACTGCGTGCCTTCGGGGATGGTGAACGATGCCTTGCCGTTGAGCGTCGGCACTTCGATCTCACCGCCTAGGGCCGCTTTCGCGAACGATACCGGGATTTCGCAATGGAGATCGTCACCGTCGCGCTGGAATACCGGGTGTTGCTTGATGCGAATTTCGACATACAGATCGCCCGGCGGGCCGCCGTTCATGCCGGGTTCGCCGTTGCCGGACGAACGTATCCGCATGCCGTCGTCGATACCGGCCGGAATCTTGACTTCCAGTGTCTTGTTGCGCTTGATGCGGCCTGCGCCGCTACAAGTCGTGCAGGGAGTCGGAATGATCTTGCCGGTGCCGTGGCATTTCGGGCAGGTTTGCTGAATGCTGAAAAAACCCTGCTGCATCCGGACCTGGCCGTGGCCGCCGCAGGTGCCGCAAGTGGTGGGCGATGTGCCCGGTTTGGCGCCGGAACCATGGCAGGTTTCGCATTCATCCCACGACGGCACACGGATCGTGGTATCGAAACCATGTGCAGCCTGTTCCAGCGTGACTTCAAGGTTGTAGCGCAAGTCCGCCCCGCGGTAGACCTGCGGCCCGGAGCTGCGGCGTCCTCCACCGTTACCGAAAATGTCGCCGAAGATATCGCCGAAGGCGTCGGAGAACCCACCCCCGGCGAAACCGCCGCCGGCACCGAACCCGCCCATGTTGGGGTCGACACCCGCGTGGCCGTAGCGGTCGTAGGCTTCACGCTTCTGCGCATCGGAGAGCATCTCGTAGGCTTCCTTCGCCTCCTTGAATTTATCTTCCGCCCCCTTGCTGTCCGGATTGCGGTCCGGATGGTATTTCATCGCGAGCTTTCGATACGCCTTCTTGATGTCTTCCTCGGAAGCGTTCTTCGCTACGCCCAGTATTTCGTAATAATCGCGCTTTGCCATGTTCTAGGCATCCTAACTTTAAGCAAAAACGCCGAGCCGAGGATCGATGTCGATCACTACGGCCCGGCGAGGCGTCACGGAATGCACCGTGACCCGATACCTTTATTTGTCTTTGACTTCCTTGAAGTCGGCATCGACAACATCTTCTTCCTGCTTCGACTCGGAAGCACCCGCTCCGCCGGCCGCGCCTGTCGCACCCGCCGCACCGGCAGCGCCTGCCTGCTGGGCCTGCATATCGGCGTACATCTTTTCACCGAGCTTCTGTGCCGCGGTGGAGAGTGCTGCGACTTTTCCGTCGATGGCATCCTTGTCGTTGCCTTTGAGGGCTTCTTCAAGTTCCTTGATGGCTGCTTCGATCTTTTCCTTCTCGCCGCCTTCCAGCTTGTCGCCGTATTCGGTCAGGGACTTCTTGGTCGAGTGCACCAGTGCATCGCCCTGGTTGCGCGCGTCGGCCAGTTCCTTCAGCTTCCGGTCCTCGTCCGCATACAGCTCCGCGTCCTTCACCATCTTCTGGATCTCTTCCTCGCTCAAGCCGGAATTGGCCTTGATGGTGATCTTGTTTTCCTTGCCGGTGGCCTTGTCTTTCGCGCCAACATGCAGGATGCCGTTGGCGTCGATATCGAAGGTCACTTCGATCTGCGGCGTACCGCGCGGCGATGGCGGGATGCCTTCGAGATTGAACTCGCCCAGCAGCTTGTTGCCGGTAGCAATCTCGCGCTCACCCTGGTAGACCTTGATCGTCACCGCCGGCTGGTTGTCGTCGGCGGTCGAGAACACCTGGCTAAACTTGGTCGGAATCGTGGTGTTCTTCTGGATCATCTTAGTCATGACGCCGCCCAGTGTTTCGATGCCCAGGGACAGCGGTGTCACGTCCAGCAGCAGCAGGTCCTTGCGGTCGCCCGACAGAACCGAACCCTGAATTGCCGCACCGACGGCAACGGCTTCATCCGGATTCACATCCTTGCGCGGATCCTTGCCGAAAAATTCCTTCACCTTTTCCTGCACCTTCGGCATACGGGTCATGCCGCCGACCAGGATGACGTCCTGGATGTCGGAAACCTTGACGCCGGCATCCTTGATGGCAGTACGGCACGGCTCGATGGTACGTGCGATCAGCTCCTCGACCAGCGACTCCAGCTTGGCGCGGGTAACCTTCATGGTGAGGTGGACCGGCGCGCCGTTGGCCATCGCGATATACGGCTCGTTGATCTCGGTTTGCTGCGACGACGACAGTTCGATCTTCGCGCGCTCGGCCGATGCCTTGATACGCTGCAGTGCGATCGCGTCCTTCGACAGGTCGAGGCCGTTGATCTTCTTGAACTCGTCGATGATGTAATCGATGATGCGCTGGTCGAAGTCTTCGCCGCCGAGGAAGGTGTCACCGTTGGTGGACAGCACTTCGAACTGCATTTCGCCGTCGACGTCCGCGATCTCGATGATCGAGATGTCGAAGGTGCCGCCGCCAAGGTCATACACGGCGATCTTGCGGTCGCCCTTGCCGCTCTTGTCGAGGCCGAATGCCAGCGCAGCCGCGGTCGGCTCGTTGATGATGCGCTTGACATCCAGGCCGGCGATGCGGCCGGCATCCTTGGTCGCCTGGCGCTGTGCGTCGTTGAAGTATGCCGGTACGGTGATCACGGCTTCGGTGACTTCTTCGCCGAGATAATCTTCGGCGGTCTTTTTCATCTTGCGCAAAGTTTCGGCGGATACCTGCTGCGCCGCGAGTTTCTTGTCGCGGACCTGCACCCAGGCGTCGCCGTTGTCGGCCTTGACGATCTGGTAGGGCATCAGGCTGATGTCCTTCTGGACTTCCTTTTCCGCAAATTTGCGGCCGATCAGTCGCTTGACTGCGTAGAGAGTGTTCTTGGGATTAGTAACGGCCTGGCGCTTCGCAGGTGCGCCAACGAGAATTTCACCGTCTTCCTGATACGCGACGACGGAAGGCGTCGTGCGGGAGCCTTCGGAGTTCTCGATGACCTTCGGCTGGCCGCCTTCCATGATCGCCACGCAGGAATTGGTCGTACCCAAATCGATGCCTATGATCTTGCCCATAATTTGTTCCTTTAATGAAAAACTATCGTTCTGTTAATTGAATGTGTGGAGCACGGTTTGTTTTTTCAAGCTTGTCCGGTCCAGCGAATCTTTTTTATTGCGCGACGGTAACCAAGGCGGGCCGCAGCAGGCGGTCGGCGATCATGTATCCCTTTTGCAATACGCTGACGATGGTGTTGGCTTCCTGATCGGCGGGGACCATCGAAATCGCCTGGTGCTTCATCGGGTCGAGTTTCTCGCCTGGCTGGGGATTGATTTCCATGAGGCGGTTGCGCTCGAAGGCCGAGGAAAGCTGTTTCAGCGTCATTTCTACGCCTTCTTTCAGCGAGTCGACCGATGGTGTATCCAGCTTCAGCGCCATTTCAAGGCTGTCCTTCACCGGAACCAGCAATTCCGCGAAGTTTTCGATCGCAAATTTGTGTGCCTTTGCAATGTCGTCCTGCGCCCGGCGACGGATATTCTCCGCATCGGCCTTGGCACGCAGGAACGCATCCTGCATCTCGGAGGCTTTTGCCTCGGCCATGATCAGCCTTTGTTCAAGCCCGGGATCCACAGCCGTAGCTGTCTGACCATCAGGTACAGGCCCCGGATTTTCTGCCACTCCGTTAGGGATGTCATGCATCCGGTCCGTTTGGTCGTGCATTTTCTCTTGGTCTTGCATCACAAAAAAACCTCCAACAATCAATGACTTAACCTCAACACACCTGCTAAATGGGGTTATGCCATATTTTTTCAAGGGGAATTACGCAGGATTTTGGTGATTCTGGGCACCGTGCCTGCAGCAACATTGAGTATTAGCAACGCCGGGGCAAATTTTCAGGCGCACAGTTATTTACTGTTACAGCCCTTACTGCCTGTGCACATCGTTCGCCGGCGGGAGTTATTAATATGGCCTCACCTGAATAGCGACATGAAACTTCCCGCCGCCATGAAACTGCCCATCATCTCCGCTTCCGTCGTTGCTTACAGCCTTCTTTCCGCCGCGTGGATCTGCCACCACGGCCTGGTGTACTTATTCACGCTAAGCTGACCTCCCAGGCTGTGTACGATAGGCCGCTGCGCGGTTCGGCGATTCACCTGCAGTGCGCGGCGTACTTCAATACGCGTGCGCTCCCCCGGTGCATCGCCAAACCGCTCGCAACGCCTGTCAAACAAGCCCTAGGTGACGGCGCCCATGCGCTGCGCCAGGTCGCGCGACAGCGCCGCCGCCCGGTTTTCCTGCTCCCGCGTGGCGGGCGTGACCATGCTCAGCCACCCGCCCATATGGGTTTCGGCGACATCGGCCAGCGCGCGGATCCAGCCGGGAGATTCGTTCAGACAGGGAATGTAGTGAAATTCCTTTCCGCCCGCCGCGAGGAAATCGTGCCTGGCCTCCATGGAGATCTCTTCCAGCGTCTCCAGGCAATCGCTGGTGAATCCCGGACACATGACATCGACCCGCTTGACGCCCTCCCTGGCAAGCTTCTGCAGGGTCGGCGCGGTATAGGGCTGCAGCCACTCGGCCTTGCCGAAGCGCGACTGGAACGTGACCATGTAGCGGTCGGCGCCCAGTCCGAGCCGTGCGGCCAGCAGGCGCGCGGTCTTATGGCATTCGCAGTGATACGGATCGCCGAGTTGCAGCGTCCGTTTCGGCACACCGTGGAAACTCATCACCAGCTTGTCCGGCTCGCCATGCATGTCCCAATACGCCTGCACGGAGGTCGCCAGGGCATCGATGTAGGCTTCCTGGTCATGGTAATGCTTGACGAAGCGCAGCTCCGGCAGGTTGCGCATGCGCGTCAGGTGGGCCGACACGGCATCGTTGATGGAGGCGGTCGTGGTGCCTGAATACTGCGGATAGGCCGGCACGACCAGGATGCGGTCGCAGCCTTCGGCCTTGAGTCGATCGATCGTATCGGCGATCGACGGGCTGCCGTAACGCATCGCATAGGCCACGCGGACGTCATGTCCCCGCTCGCCGAGATAGCCGCGCAGGAGCAAGGCCTGCTTTTCGGTATGCACCTTGAGCGGAGAGCCTTCCTTGGACCAGATCGACGCATACTTCTCCGCCGACTTGGACGACCTGAACGGGAGAATGATGCCGTTCAGGATGAACCACCAGGCGGCTTTCGGAATTTCCACCACCCGGGGATCGGACAGGAATTGCCTGAGGTAGCGGCGGACCGCAGGCGTGGTCGGGGCATCCGGCGTGCCGAGGTTGACGAAGAGCACCGCTGGCCGCGAAATCGTGCCATGGGCATACGACGGTTCTTTATTGAAACCCATTGATCGATACCTTTTTACCTGATCGGTTTGGGCCGGCCTTGGAACCTAGGAGGCCAGCAGTTCCCTGGCATGTTTGCGGGTGGTGGCCGTAATTTCAAGTCCCCCGAGCATACGGGCGACTTCCTCGATACGGGCTTTGGCATCCAGCGCTTCAATCTGCGATACGGTTTTGCCATCCGCGCTGGATTTGCTGACCTGGTAGTGCTGGTTCGCCTGGCTGGCAACTTGCGGCAAATGTGTCACGCACAACACCTGGCGGTCCTGGCCGAGGCGCTTCAGCAGGCGACCGACCACCTCTGCGACGCCGCCGCCGATACCGCTGTCCACCTCGTCGAAAATCAATGTCGGGATCGAGGTGGCGCTTGACGTAATCACGGAAATCGCAAGCGAGATGCGCGCCAGCTCTCCCCCCGACGCGACTTTTGCCAGCGGTCTGGGCGCGGTTCCGGCATGCGCGGCAACCATGAATTCCACCTGCTCCAGGCCATACGCGGCCGGCTCGCAACGATGTAGCGCAATCTCGAATCGCCCGCCTGCCATGCTGAGTTCCTGCATCGCGGCAGTGACCGAGGCGCCCAGCGATGCTGCCGCCTTCGCCCTTCCCTTCGACAGCGTTTCGGCGGCATCGAGATAGGCGGCTTTCAGCTTTTCCTCCTGCGCACGCATCGCATCGAGATCGCTCGCATCGGCCAATTGGCGAAGCTGCGCGGACAAGGTCGCCAATTCTGCGGGCAGGTCTTCCGGCGCGACACGGAACTTGCGCGCCGTCGAATGGATGGCGTCAAGCCGGGCTTCCACTTCGTGCAGACGGTCCGGGTCCAGCTCGACTCGCCCCAGGTAGTCGTTCAATGAATACACGGCTTCCTGCAATTGGATGGCCGCCGGCTCCAGCGCTTCCAGCACCGGTTTCAGCGCCGCATCGACGTCCGCAAGCTTGCTCAGTTTCTGGGTCAGGGCCGAAAGCTGGGACAACATCGGGTTGTCCGCTTCGGAAATGACGGTGAGCGCCTCCTGCGCGCCCTCGATCAGGCTCGCCGCGTTCGACAGCCGGCTATGCTCGTTGCCGATGTCCGTCCACTCGCCCGGCTTGACCGCCAGCTTCTCGAGTTCATTGACCTGCCATTCCAGCCGCTCCCGCTCAAGCAAAACGTTCCTGGCATTGATTTCGAAATCCTCGCGCTGCTTGGCCAGCGCGCGCCAGGTCTTGTAGGCGGCGGCCACCGCTTTGGTCTCGTTTTCCAGCCCGGCCTGGCTGTCCAGGAGTGTCCGCTGCGCATCGGTTTTCAGCAGCGACTGGTGCGCATGCTGGCCATGGATGTCCACCAGCATTTCACCCAGCTCGCGCAATTGCGCGGCGGTGGCGGCACTGCCATTGATATAGGCCTTGGACCGGCCGGCATTGTCGATGACGCGGCGGAGCAGCACTCCGCCCTCTTCATTGGTGAATTCATGCGCTTCGAGCCAGTCCTGTGCCTCCCTGCTGGGACCGAACTCTGCGCTGATGTCTGCACGGGCCGCACCTTCGCGGACGACGCTGGCGTCGCCGCGGCCGCCGAGCGCAAGGGCAAGCGCGTCGATAAGGATGGACTTGCCCGCGCCGGTCTCGCCGGTGAACACGGTGAAGCCTGGCGCGAATTCAAGTTCGATAGCGTCTACGATAACGAAATCGCGAATGGATAATGTGCGAAGCATGTTCAGTCAGTATGCGGGTCTGTGCGAGTCGGGCTGGAAGTCGACGAATGGCAGGCTGGAATGATGGGCCGGCTATTTTAACCGCCCCTCCGCCGATGGGTACTCATGCCAATGGAGTTTCTCGCGCAAGGTGTCGTAATAACTCCAGCCTTGGGGATGCAGAAAGGTAATGGTATGCGCCGAGCGCCTGATGACAATACGATCATGATGCTGCAGGCTGGCCAGCGACTGCATGTCGAAGTTGGCGGTAATATCCCGCCCCCCCATGATTTCCACCTCGATCGCGCTGGTGTCCGGCACGACGATCGGGCGGTTGGACAATGCATGCGGGGCGATCGGCACCAGCACGATGCCCGACAGACTCGGATGCAGCAACGGACCGCCGGCGGACAAGGCATATGCCGTGGAACCGGTCGGCGTGGCGACGATGAGGCCGTCGGAACGCTGGTTGTACATGAACCGCCCATCAACCTCCACTTTCAGTTCCGCCATGCCGGAACCGGCACCGCGGGATACGACCACGTCATTGAATGCGAGCGCCTTGAATATCTGTGCGCCATCCCGCATCACTGTCCCTTCAAGAAGGGTGCGGCTTTCCGACTCCAGTTTTCCGGATAGCATCTCCTCCAGGACGGAAATCATGCTGTCCTGAGATATATCGGTCATGAAACCGAGCCGCCCCTGGTTGATGCCGATGAGCGGTACGTCATAGCATGCCAACTGGCGCGCTATTCCCAGCATGGTCCCGTCACCGCCGACGACGATCGCCACATCGGCGTGCTGGCCGATTTCCGCGGGCGTCATGGCAACAAGGCCTTGCATGCCGACGTTGCGCGCGGTCTCGGCTTCAAAGACGACCGTGTAGCCGTTTTGTGTCAGAAACAGTGCAATATCGGAAAGCGCCTCGGCAATACCGGCCGCCATGTATTTGCCGACGATGGCGACGGTGCGAAATGAGGTATAAGAGGTAGGCTGGGGCAAGGGCATGCTGCAGATTAGACCATAATTTACTTGCCTGTTGCAGTCTCAACATTTGTACTGGATGAATTGTTCCCATGCGCATCAAAGCCGTACTCTTCGATCTTGACGATACCTTGTGGCCGATCATGCCCGTCATCCGGCGTGCCGAGGACGAGCTGTTCGCCTGGCTGCAAGCCCATGTGCCTGCGGTCGCCAGCCGGTTTACCGTCGATGGCCTGCGGGACCGGCGGCGCCGGCTTCTGGAGCAGAATCCCCATTACCGGCTTGATCTGGCGAAGCTGCGGCATGCGGGTTTGACGGAAGCCTTCCTTGCCGCCGGCGAAGATTGCGCCAAGGTCGATCTGGCGATGGCGGTTTTTTCAAAGGCCCGAAATGAGGTCACCCCGTTTGACGACGTGGTACCTGTGCTTGAAAAATTGCGGGGACGTTTTTCCCTGGGTTCGGTATCGAACGGGGTGGCGGACCTGGAGGTGATCGGCTTGGCGAGATACTTCCAGGCATCCATCGCGGCTCACAGTTTCGGCGCGGCGAAACCTGAAGCGGCGATCTTTCAGGCCGCCTGCGACGCGCTCTGCGTTGCGCCTGAAGAAGCGGTTTATGTGGGAGACGATCCATTCCTCGATGTGGAAGGCGCCCATCGCGCCGGTCTGCATGCGGTATGGATGAACCGTGCAGGCCTCGAATCGGCGTTCAGACTCCCGGAACATATCCGCCCCGATGCAACTTTTACAACAATGCATGAACTGCATCAATGGCTCGATACCGCCGATACTATTGGCATGCAACACGGCAGCTCGCTAGAATAACGCCATGCAACTTGATAACCGTGCCCAAACTCTTCTCAAAGCTCTGGTCGAACGGTATATCGCCGACGGCCAGCCGGTTGGTTCGCGCGCCCTGTCGAAAATTTCCGGCCTCGAACTTTCGCCCGCGACCATCCGCAACATCATGGCCGACCTGGAAGAAATGGGCTTCGTCGCCAGTCCGCACACATCGGCCGGAAGGGTGCCCACCCCCCGAGGCTACCGCGTCTTCGTCGACACGCTGCTGACGGTCAAGCCGATCGACGCATCCAGCCTGGAATCGAAACTTCAGCTGCAGTTGCAAAAACATTCATCACAGAAAATCATCGCCAATGCGGCGCAGGTGCTGTCATCACTCTCACAGTTCGCCGGCGTCGTGATGACCCCGCGCCATGAGTCGATCTTCCAGCAGATCGAATTCCTGCGCCTGTCCGAAAAGCGCATTTTATTGGTCATCGTGGCACCCAACGGCGACGTCCAAAACCGCCTGCTGCTGACGAATGTCGATTACTCGCCATCGCAGCTGGTGCAGGCGGCGAACTATATCAATCAGCATTACGGCGGGCTGAGCTTCGATGACGTCCGCACCCGGCTGCAGAACGAACTGCGCCAATTGCGCGATGACATGACGGCGCTGATGCAGGCGGCGGTCGAGGCCGGCAGCGATGCGATGGCCAATACCGACGACGTCGTCATTTCCGGCGAACGGAACCTGTTGAGCGTCAGCGATCTGTCGGCCAACATGACGTCGCTGCGCAAGCTGTTTGAGATGTTCGAACAGAAAACCGGGCTGATGCAATTGCTGGACGTGTCCAGCAAGGCGACCGGCGTACAGATTTTCATCGGCGGCGAATCCCAATTGGTGCCCATGGACGACATGAGCGTGGTCACCGCGCCGTATGAAGTGAACGGCAAGATTGTCGGCACGCTTGGGGTCATCGGGCCGACACGGATGGCATACGAGCGGGTGATTCCGATCGTGGATATCACCGCGAAACTGCTGTCGAACGCGCTAAGTCACTCCTAGCTAAGTCAACGATCCGGGCAACCGGTCCTGCTTGTCCGGTCAGCGCGCGCGATGCGGGCAATCGGCCTTGTTGCAATGGCCGTACAGTGCCAGCGCATGTTCCGCGATGTTGAAGCCGCGCTCGATCGCGATCTTTTGCTGGCGCGCCTCGATTTCCTCGTCATAAAACTCTTCCACCCGCCCGCAGTCGAGGCAGACGAGATGATCGTGGTGGGAACCGGCGTTGAGTTCGAAGACAGCCTTGCCGGTTTCGAAATGATTGCGATGCAGCAGGCCGGCCTGCTCGAATTGCGTCAGCACGCGATAAACGGTTGCGAGGCCGACATCCATGTTCTCGTTCAACAAAATCTTGTAAACATCTTCGGCGCTCAAATGCCGCACCGGACTGTTCTGGAAAATGTCGAGAATTTTGAGCCGAGGCAGCGTTGCTTTCAGGCCGCTGGCTTTCAGCTCGGAAGGATTGTCGGGCATGGCGTTAGGTTGAATGAGATTATCTGCTTTATCATATAGCGTTTTAGCACACTTCCTCAACCGTTTAAATTTCACTATGCGAATGTCGCTCCTCCCCAGTGGACAACCATCGGCGCTTGCCACGCTGTGCCTGGCATTGGCCTGCCTTTCCGGTTGCGCATCGAAAAATCCCCTCATCGATGAGCCAGCCGCCACACCGGTCGCAAGCACTGCACCGCAGCGGAACGAGGCAACGCCGCCAGCAACCGCCACGGCGCCGGCGGCTTCCGCTACCGCTGCAAGCGCCCCCAACACTGGCGTGCAGGCCACCGGTCCGACCGGCGTGCGACGCTTTCTCGGCATCTTCGCCCCCTACCGGGTCGATGTTCAGCAAGGCAATTTTGTATCTCAGGAAATGGTGAACCAGCTCAAGGAAGGCATGACACGCGAGCAAGTGATCTTCGTGCTCGGCACGCCGCTGCTGACCGATGTCTTTCATGCGAACCGCTGGGACTATGTTTTCCGTCTCCAGAAACGGAACGGCGCAGTCATTTCCAGCCGAGTCACCGTGTTTTTCGACAATAACCGGCTGTCCCGGATTGACGGCGGCGCGCTGCCGACGGAGCAGGAATACCTGACCTTCATCGCCGAGGGTGCGCCCGGTGCGGCAGCCCCGACAGGGAAATAAGCCCATGAACACCTTGAAAATCGCGATTGCCGGCGCATCCGGCCGCATGGGCCGCATGCTGATCGAAACCGTACAGAACGCAGACGATGCCGTACTCGCCGGCGCTCTGGATGTGCCCGGATCGCCAGCAATTGGCGCCGACGCCGCCGCGTTTCTCGGCAAACCGTCAGGAATTGCCATCGAGTCGGCACTGGAGAAAGGCCTCGCAGGCGCCGAATTCCTGATTGACTTCACCCGGCCCGAAGGCACGCTCAAGCATCTCGAATATTGCGCGGCGCATGGCATCAAGATGATCATCGGCACCACCGGTTTCGACGAAGCAGGCAAGAAAGCGATTGCCGCGGCAGCCGAACGTACTGCGGTGGTATTCGCCCCGAACATGAGTGTGGGCGTCAACGTGACAATGAAACTGCTGGAAATGGCGGCGAAAAGTTTCTCGCATGGCTATGACATCGAAATCATCGAGGCCCACCACCGGCACAAGGTCGATGCGCCGTCCGGTACCGCACTCAAGATGGGCGAAGTGATTGCCGGCGCAATCGGACGCGACCTGAAGGATGTCGCGGTATATGCACGCGAGGGGGTCACGGGCGAACGTGATCCATCGTCGATCGGTTTTGCCACGATACGCGGTGGTGATATCGTCGGCGACCATACCGTGCTGTTCGCCGGCATCGGCGAACGCATCGAGATCACCCACAAATCCGCCAGCCGGGTCACCTATGCGCACGGTAGTCTGCGTGCAGCACGCTTCCTGGCTGACAAGAAAACCGGCTTGTACGATATGCAGGATGTACTCGGACTGGCCTGATCCTGCGGATCATGCCCTGGCCCGATACACATGAAATCCCCGGCTTCCATCGTCGCGACGCTGATATTGCACGCGGCGCTGTTAGCCGCTGCCGTCGTCGGCTTTTCGACGCAATCCGAGAAGCCGAAAGAACCTCCTGTCATGGCGGTGCAACTGCTGCAGGAACCGGTAGCGGACGTCCCAGCACCTGCACCGCCGGCCGCAGAAGTGCCGCCGCCCATACCGCAGCCGCCTGCTCCGCCCTCACCGCCGCCTCCACCGCCGGCAAAAAAACCCCCGGAACCAAAGCGCAATCCAAAGCCTGCCGTTACGCCGCGCAAGCCGGCGAAACCGGCAGTGGAACGTGCGGAGACTCAAGCACCTGCCCCGGCCCCCGTAACGGACAATGCGCCCTCTGCCCCGGTGC